>JAZKAN010000001.1:0-263509 GCA_040389125.1 Patescibacteria group bacterium
TTCAGAACCCGACTGTACACGAAAAAACGCTAGGTTTTACCTTGCGTTCTCCGTTTAATCTAGTCCTAGAACTAGCTAGTAACCCTACTTGGCTCCGCGGGTAGGGATCGAACCTACGACCAGTCGCTTACACGAGTCCTCTCATTACTGAAAGGGGTGGACTATATCATCTTCGTGTCCTTTCGGATTTAGAAGTAAGGCGCTTCCCGAGATTTCAATATTTACATATGGAATCTAAGTACTCTCTTGCGAGATAGTCTCTACACCTTCCTTGTGATCTCTCACAAGGCTTGGCTCGGGATTGCCCGTGGCGTTTTGCCACTTGGGTTTCCCCGAATTCACCTTATTTTTCAAACCATCTTTCGATGGAAAGCTGCAAGTCATTTACAGGCGACTGCTCTACCACTGAGCTACCGCGGAATGGTATAAACTCTATCTGATTACCATATGTATGACAACCAGAATGAAATTTATGAGCAGTCGCCGGCGACCTCCTTACAGGAGCTGTACACCTTTCACATTTTGAGTACAAAACGTTCAAGGTCTTGCGGTTGGGTCCCACCCCAACCTCACTCTACCACTGAGCTACCGCGGAATATATTTTATCTGACAACTATTATTTTGTAATAGCAATCAGAATTAAGCATATTCGGAATTCAGATGACTTAGCAAGATAATAGCAAAAATTGATTTAAATGCAAAGTACGTCACACGGTATCCACAACTACATTTTTGACCCCATGATATACTATATATATGAACATCAAAATCACGACAACGAATTTTGAGAAGACACAAGCGATAGAGGAGTATGTGATGAAAAAAATATCATCACTTGAGAAATTTCTTAAAAATGGTGAACAAACATTGTGTGAAGTTGAACTTGGCAAAACAACCGAGCATCATAAATCAGGAGATATATTCAGAGCAGAAGTTAATATTGTTGAATCAGGAAATACGCAGACATATGCGGTGGCGGAGGAGGCCGATCTATACGCGGCAATTGATATTGTACGAGACGAGGCAGAGAGGGGAATTGTTGCTCGTAAGAAAAAGAAAGAAACACTCTTTAAACGCGGAGCAATTAAATTTAAAGAATTACTCAAACGAATTCATCGAGATTAAAAATCCACACTATATATGCAAATTGGTAATCTCAAACAAAAAGCAAATCCTGTTCTCGTGAGTTTTGTATTGGGTTGTACGTTTGTGATATTCGTATTTTTATATTTCCTGCATTCATCTGACAATATTGTTGGACATGTGATTTCGACGGGTGTGTATGCCGTTTCACCATACTAGGTTTATTTATCTTTTATTTTGCCATTGAGAAAATCAGCGTAATTCATTTCTTTTTTACCTTCTGGTATTACGCGATCGAGAACAAGTTCGCCGTTTTCCATGTGGGCACGTTTGACGATGATTCGTAGTGTATTTTCTCCGTGTGTGTAGTAGAAAAATGCACCAGGCCAAACATGGTACGCACGGATTTTACGAAGGTTTGTTTCTCCATTTTCTGTCAGATCAAGTAGTGCATCTATTTTTTCGATTTTCTTGCAAAATGTAGCGTGTGAATGATCCTGCTCTACTTCAGCGATTTTCCCCGCTACCCAGTCTGGCAATAATCCAGCGAGCATCTGTCCGCCTGCTACCCCGAGAGTGGTTTCAAGGTCGTCAGCATACGGTGGCCACTCTGGAATCTCACTTTTTTCTTGAGCCAGAATTGGCCCGTGATCCATGTCACTATCGAGGCGAATGATAGTCACACCTGTTTCGTTTTCCGTCAGAATCGCACTCTGAATTGGTGATGCACCACGAAGTCGTGGCAAGAGTGATGGATGAACGTTGAGTGTTTTGTGTGTTGGAATATTCAAAATGGAATCCGGAAGTAGCTTGCCGTATGAAGCCACGACAAATACATCAAAATTCTCCGATGAATATGATTTAATTTCTTCTAGAATTTTTGGATTTTTTGTTTCTCGAAGTGACTCAGGTTGAATGTACGGAACACCCTCTCGCTCTGCCCAGACTTTGACATCTGGTGGGGTTAAAATCAGTTTGCGACCCTTTGGTTTGTCCTCGGTTGTAATAATAAGTGATGGAATATATCCTCGTGCTTTCATTTCATCGAGCACAATAGTTGAAAACCGTGATGTTCCAAAAAATGCCCATGTAATTTTTTCTGCCATACTAGTTTGTGTGTGGTTTCTTATTTTCCGGTAGGATTTCCTCCACGTATTTTGCCTTGTCAATAAAAAGAATTCCGTTCAAGTGATCTGTTTCGTGCTGAAATATTTGAGCGAGTAGTCCAACCCCACCTTTAGAAAACTTTTTGCCATGCTCGTCACATGCCTCGACGGTGGCTTTCGTTGCACGACTGACTTTGCCGTACAGGAACCGTACAGATAGGCAACCCTCCTCGACAGTTCGGCGTTCCTTTGAAATTTTCTTGATTATCGGGTTTATGTACACATCGTCCTTGCCACGGCTAGCTTTTTCGGCTTCTTCATCTTTTTTACCAACACGCTTCATGATTTGAGCTACTTTGCCAGACACTACAAATATTCGTAGTGAGTATCCGATCTGTGGTGCAGCTATGGCCACGCCGTCTTCCTGGGATGCGAGTGCGATTTTCATTTCCTCGATTATCCGCTGGATTTTTGGGGAGGTGATATCAGAAAGAGACACGGATTGTGCCACGTCTCGTAATACCACCGATTCTTTCTGAAGGATTTTTTTCATATACGGATATTATTTCAGTCCATTTACTTTATCACAATAATGTGTCGGGGTCTATCTTGATCATGTGGTTGGGCGGCAGGGAGCGTAGTTTTGTTAAAAGTATAGGATCCACCCATTCAGATTTTTGCAGTACGATAAGTCCGTGCATAGTGTGTTTGGCCTGCCGTCCAGGAGTAAATGCATCAAATACGGAGAGCGTGTATGGTTTCAAACTTTCCGCTGTAACTTGCATCTGTTTTTTGATTGCAGATTTTTCGCCTTCGAGAGTGACTTTAATGTATGTAGTAAATGGCGGATAGCCGATTTGTTTTCGTTCCTCGATTTCATCGCGATAGAAATCAATAAGGTTGCCACGAAGTGCGTAGTCAAATAGTCGAGTGTCCTTTTGTCGAGTTTGGACAAACATGCGTCCGTCTGTAAGGGAACGGAGTGCAAGTAAAATATGAAAAACTTTTTCATGAATACGAAAATCTGGAATAGAGAAAAATGAATCGAGCGAGACAACCCCCGTATTTTCTATTTTACTATTTAAATACGTTAATGCCATTTCTGTGCCCACCATAATACTTCCCGGTGTGTTATAAAACTGATCGCGAGCTTTGACGGCCTGCTTGTGAGTGGTTATGTGTTCCTTGTCGAGGAGTATCACTGTGGCTTCGGGGAAAAGTTTTGTGATTTGTTCATAGACCTGCTCCGTACCAATTCCAAGTGGTGTCAGTCGCCAACCCCCGCAATGTTTACAGAGTTCATGTGCATCGCGCCGTTCACCACAGTGATGACAGACAAATAAATTTTTACCATTTTTTTGCAGATCCTCGCGCGTGTCGTTTTCATTTCTTTTTCCATACAATACGACGGGTGCGTTGCAGTTTGTGCATGTTACTGTCGTACCGCAATCACTGCAGACTGTGATGGGATACAAACCCTTGCGACCGCAAAATAGAAATGTGTGTTCTGCATGCTCTCTGCCTCGAACCAACATGTCTACCATTTGTTCTCCCAGTATTGCAAAACGTTTCTTCTCGTCTTTTTGCTCCATGTGTGCGGGTAGTCGCATGTTCACAAGTTCACATGTTGCGGTCGAGAGTGATCTGAATTTGAGAGGGGAAAGTTCTGCATAGTTTCCATTTTTTCCTTCCCAAAGTGTTTCTGTTCGTAGGAGTGTGTCTCCTAAAACCAATTTTTTATTAGACTGTTTCGCAAAAATTTCTGCGACCATACGAATATCAACAAACGGTCTGGATTGCATTTTGTACGCACGCGAACTTTCTTTTTCGACTATTATTGTGCTCACATCATCACGAGGCAGACAGAGAAATGAGCCGGTTGCGATAATCAGCACCGAGTGAGGCTCGGCAAGTATCTGTTTCCAAATCGCGACTATTTCTTTTGCAGTTAGCCCGCTGTGGAGAATAAATGTAAATCCCTCGATACCTTTTTCCAGTGTGTGTCTAGCATTGAGAAGATCCTCTGTGGTTGGCAGGCAGAAAAAGACGCTGTTGTTTTTTGCAAATTCTTCTCGGATGAGGCTTTTGTATGTTGCGTAGCGTTCCTCGTCGTTCGATTGCAACAGGAGTGTTTCGTGGAAAATCGTTGTGGATGCCGATGCAATGGATTCAGATTTTATTTCTAATGGTGATTCTGTTTTTTGAATTGTAGAATGAGCAGTGTCTTCTACTTTTTCTTTTATTTTTCGGGGTTTGTATGAGAGCTCGTCACTATTTTCTAGAATTTTGTTTGGAATGAGAACAGAGAGAACACTGCCGACACTACCCGCATAGTAGTCGGCGATTTTCTCTGCACTTTGAATGAAAATATCGGAGAGGAATGTGTGTGTTTCGAGTTTGTCGATTTTGCGAATGTTGTAGGACAGTGTTTTGATTTCAGATTTCATTTCCTCCGCACGTTTGCTTGCAATCACAAGTCCGTATGCTGATTTTTTGCGAAGGGGGATAACAACTATGGAGCCTCGTGGTACGTCTTCTTTTGTGAAATATGTCAGTGTGTCGCGGCCAATGCCTCGGGCGATTGGGATGACGGTAAGTATGCGCATGATGAAACTATTATAGCAAACTCATGAAATTGTGCTTTTTGGAAACAGAATAAATCACTGGTGCGATTTTTCTTCGCGCTCCTCTCTTCACGGAGTCCGCGATGTTCCAAAAAGCACAATTTCATGAGTTTGCTAAGTGGTGGTTCAGTTCATGTGCATTTAAAAGTTTTTTATTTGGGTGGGGGAGAGAAATAGTGTGGAATTTTGAGTAAAGAAAAATCCCGAGCAGAGTCGGTCCACTCGGGACTTTTCTCTGTTCGGGATGTTGTTGCCTTAGAGTTTCTTGGCAACTTCCGGTGCACTGGCAACGCGTTCGCGGATCAGTTCGGGAACGAGACTCAGGCGGAACCTTGTGGCGCTTCTGCCAATATATTCCGTTTGGTTCTGCCCAGAAACATAATTGATGCAGAACGTGATTACTTCCTCGCTCCCGATGATCTCGTCCCGGATTTCCTTCGGTACCATTTCGAGCCGTGCATTCATGGACGACAGGCTGATCGAGGGGACCTGGCCAGTGGCAACCACGTAATTTTTGATGAAGTGCTTTACCACTTCATTCGAGAGTGCCTCTTTTCGCTCAACCTCTAAAAGATCTTCCAGTCGGGCATTTAGGCCCGACAGACTTCTCACTCCTGCTAGAATTTGCATGCTGCCTCCTACCTATAATACTATCACAAATCCGTTTAAAAGTCAATAGAGAAAAATTGGCTTAAAATAATGCTTAAATACTCACTTGCAGTAGGGTGTTACCATCCTCGACGTAGAGAAATGTGGGATCGGGGGCGATGAAGTGGGGGTCAGTGCCTTTGTAGATTGGCATGAAGTTTTGGATGCCATCGGTCTCAATTTCGATCACACTCACTGCGTTCATGACGGAAAATACGAGTGTATCGGAGCGATCTTTGTAAAACGCAATATTTTTGACTGGAGCGGTAGGTTGAATGACCGTGTGCACTTCGCCGTGCGTACGAGCAATGATTGCGTTGTTTTCAATCCAGACTGTCACCGTGCCATCCCTCGACACGAGTGGTTTTTCTAAAGTAGGCAGCGTTGCAGTTTCTATTTCCTTTTTTATTTGCCAGTATTCTGGATCACGCGTGCCGACGATCATGCCCGATGTGTTTTGCGATACAAAAATCGGTGTGAAATTCATGTGACCATCGCTTGGCATGACTATGTTTTGGGTCCACGGAAAATATGATTTACGAGCAATTATAATTTTGTGTTCACCAGGAGTTACAGAAATATTCACTTTTTGATTTTCTTCTGATGTCAGAAGTTTTTCTTTATTATCTACTAGTACTGATGTTTCGTTTAAGGGGAGAGTCATTTCAATGCTACCTATTTTTCCAATCGCCAGTGTACGACTCAGTCTATATCCTGCAATATATCCAATAAAAATAATAATGATAACTCCTGCAATTATTAAGCCTTTTATCCATGGGAAGCGTTTGCTAGTTTGATTTTTATTATTGCTCATTTGTATGGTATTCTATCTCATATGGCTATTTTTTCCAAAAAACTTGGCATTGATCTCGGCACAGCAAACACTCTCGTCTACGTACCTGGTCGAGGAATTGTGCTCAATGAACCGTCTGTGGTCGCGGTGTCTGAAGAGGACAATCGGATCATGGCGATCGGTATCGAGGCTAAAAATATGATCGGTCGTACTCCTGAAAATATTATCGCATACCGTCCGATGAAAGATGGGGTGATTGCGGATTATCGCGTGACCGAGGCAATGCTTCGGTACTACATGGACAAGGCACTTGGCAAATGGAATTTTTCCAAACCCGAGGTGCTCGTGTCTGTGCCCGCAGGTGTGACATCTACAGAACGTCGTGCAGTGATCGAGGCAGCGATACGTGCTGGTGCTAAAAATGCGTATGTGGTCAAGGAGCCGATTCTCGCCGCAATCGGTGCGGGTATTCCGATACATGAGCCGATGGGACACATGGTGGTGGATATTGGTGGAGGCACGACAGATGTTGCTGTGATTTCACTCGGCGGTATTGTGGCATCGACGTCAGTCAAATGCGCAGGGAATAAAATTGACTATTCGATTGCTGATTATATTAAAAAAACATTCAATCTGGGAATAGGAGACAAAACGGCAGAAGATATCAAAATCAAAATCGGTTCTGCGATTCCACTCGACGAGGAATTATCAGTCATGATCAAGGGCCGCGATTTTGTTACTGGTTTGCCGCGGAGTGTAGAAATAAAAACAAACGAAATCGTAAAGGCAACAGCCAAGGATCTCCGCGAAATGATACAAGCAATTAAAGATGTGTTGCAAGAAACTCCACCTGAACTTTCATCAGATATTATTGATCGTGGGATTATTATGACTGGCGGATCGTCACAACTACGCAACTTGCCTGAACTTGTATTTCGACGGATCGGGGTAAAGGCGGTACTTGCAAAGGATCCACTGTACTGTGTGGTCAAAGGAACGGGAATTGCACTGGAGCATCTGGACACATACAAACGAACAATTATTGCAAAGAGGTAGATTTGTTGTGCTCATTCAAATGGAAAATTTACTTTCACAACTCGAAAATACATTACAAACTACTGGCACAATACACCATGCGTATTTTGTTTTGGGAGATGGCGATGCACCCGTGTCGCATATATACAGATTTCTTGAAAATACTCTTAATATCAAAACAACTGGCAATCCGGATGTGTGGCATGGTAGGTTTGATGTGTTTTCGATCGATGAGGCTCGTCGGGTGGCAGTATCACAGGAGGCCAAGGATTTTTCGGGCAACAAAAAAATTTTTATAATTCAAACAAACTCGATAGGCGAGCAGGCTCAGAATTCATTACTCAAAGTTTTTGAGGAACCGACAGTTGGCACACATTTTTTTATTCTCATGCCGCAGGATACGCTCCTGCCAACACTCCGATCGCGAATGATTGTGCTCGATACTCGCGGTGAGCGTGTGTCCACGAAATCTATACTCGGTATGAATTTTGCAGAGAGATTGGCACTCGTCAAGGAAATCACAACCGGTATAACAGATGATGAAAAAACAAAACAAGATGCAATCGAACTCCTGAACCAAATCGAAAGCGAGTTATATGATCTCGGTGTGGAGAAATCACTGTTGCCACTTCACATTTGCCAAATGGCTCGCATATCACTCTACGACAACGGCGCCCCAGTCAAAATGATTTTGGAAAATGTGATGCTCAGTATTTAGTGTTTTGTAAATTTCCATATTTTATTTCGTCTGCTATACTACTGCCATATGGCATACAATTTTTCACCACTAAAGCAAAGCATAAAAGACATCGAGGAGTGGCTCAAACGTGAGTACACTACGATACGTACTGGACGGGCGACTCCTGCGATACTCGATGGTGTGCATGTCGAGGCGTATGGGTCAGACATGACTATCACCCAACTCGCAAATATTTCTGTCGAGGATGCACGCATGCTGCGTGTTGCTCCGTGGGATATGTCTACAGTCAAAGCGATCGAAAAGGGAATCGTGGCATCGGATCTCGGTCTCTCTGTGGCAGTTGATGACAAGGGAATTCGCGTTATGTTTCCTGACCTGACTTCGGATCGTAGAGTTGCACTGGTCAAAATCGCAAAACAAAAACTAGAGGATGCACGAGTGACACTCCGCACAGAACGCGAGAAAACAATTAAAGAAATTGAACGACAAGAAAAAGAAGGTGAGATTTCAGAGGATGAAAAATTTCGATTGAAAACAGAACTACAAAAAATGGTAGATGATACCAGTCGCACACTTGAGGAGGTATTTAATAAAAAAGATAAGGAAATTTCGGAATAACAAAACTATTACATGGGTATCATTATTTTTATCATATCACTCGCTATTCTCATTTTGGTCCATGAGTTTGGACATTTTATTGTGGCCAAAAAATCCGGAATCCGTGTAGATGAATTTGGTCTCGGATTTCCGCCAAAACTATGGAGTAAGCGAGTAGGGGAAACGCTGTACACTCTAAATGCAATCCCATTTGGTGGATTTGTTAAAATTTTTGGAGAGGATCCACATTCGGGAGATATTACACCAGAAAATAAATCTCGTAGCATGTTTTATAAACCCAAGTGGGTGCAGGCACTCGTGCTTGTGGCGGGTGTTACATTCAATATTATATTTGCATGGCTTCTCATTTCACTGGGATTTATGATTGGACTTCCATCGCCAGTCGAGCACTCTGGTTTTGGACAAGTTCGAGATGCACATGTTGTGGTCACGAGTGTATTACCTAAATCACCTGCGGAAATTGCGGGGCTTCGAACTGGTGATACGATTGTATTTGTTGCTGCGGGTACGCAGTCGCTCCAGGACGAGACTCTGACTCCAGAAAAAATTTCAAATCTTGTAAAAGATAGCACTGATTCAAATATTGACATACTATATCGTCGTGGAGATACTCAACCTGTGGTTGCAACGGTTGAACCAAACACAACTGTGGTTTCAGGTAGGCGTGCAATTGGAATATCAATGGAAAATATCGGGACACTTAAACTTTCTGTACCGCTTGCACTTGTAGAGGGCGCGCATACGACTGCACTACTTATCAAAAATACTGTGACTGGACTCGCAGGATTTTTGTGGAGCATTGTGACATTTACATCTGATTTTTCTCAAGTATCCGGACCGATTGGTATCGCCGGAGTTGTCGGTCAGGCCAAAACTCTTGGGTTTGTGTATTTGCTCTCACTTATTGCACTCATTTCTGTAAATCTTGCTGTGATAAACCTTGTTCCATTTCCAGCACTCGATGGTGGACGATTATTTATGATACTTATTGAAGTAATTATTCGCAGACCAATTAACCCTAAAATCGTGCAGTGGGTCAATGCGGTCGGGTTTGTACTCCTCATTATTCTCATGGTGATTATTTCTGGACACGATATTATTCGTCTTCTTTAGTCATCGAATCTTCATTAAGTTTTGGTTAGAATTTATGCAGGAGGAGTCGCCAATCGGAGGAAAACAGAAGTGTTTTGGTCTGAGCGGACCTGGGGTGCAGAAATGCACCCCGCATTACTTTTTAATGTTTTGAAAGGGAGGTGGTTCTATTAAAGTCAGGCTATAATCCGTCTGCTTCAAGCTTGCAAGGTCACGGGAAACCGTGACCTTTAAATTTTGCTCAAAAAACTTTTTTCATGTAGTATTGACACATGCGACAAACACAACTTTTTACCAAAACACGCAAGGAGGCACCGAGCGACGAGGTTTCAAAAAATGCTGAACTATTATCCCGAGCAGGATTTATTCACAAAGAACTTGCAGGTGTGTATGCATTTTTGCCACTTGGTAAACGGGTAATAAATAAAATCTCGGATATTATCCGTGAGGAGATGAATGCGATTGGTGGACAGGAAGTTTCGATGACAACACTTCAACCAAAGGAAATTTTTGAAAAGACGGATAGATGGGATGATGTAAAAGTAGACAATTGGTTTAAAACAAAACTTGCAAATGGAACTGAGCTTGGTATGGGGCTGACACATGAGGAACCAATTGTGGATGCATTGAGCGATTACATTAATTCCTACAAGGATCTTCCGATTTACGTCTATCAAATTCAGACTAAATTTCGAAACGAACTTCGTGCAAAAAGCGGTCTCCTGCGTGGACGAGAATTTCTAATGAAGGACATGTATTCGTTTGCTCGGAATCAGGAGGAGCACGAGATGCTATATGAAAAAGCTGCAAAAGCATATCATCGTGTGTACGCGAGACTAGGGCTTGGTGGTATTACCTATCGTACATATGCTGATGGTGGTATTTTTACGAAACGATGGAGTGATGAATTTCAAACCCTTTCTGAAATCGGTGAAGATACGATTTATCTAGATGAAACAAAAAAAATTGCAGTTAATAAAGAAGTCTATACTGATGAAAATCTTGCAAAAATGGGTTTGAAAAAAGAAGATTTGGTTGAAAAGAAATCAATTGAAGTTGGGAATATTTTTCCACTTGAATCAAAATACACCGATGCACTAAATGTGTATTACACAGATGAAAAAGGTGAGAAGCAATCTATTATTGCAGGATGTTACGGTATCGGAGTTAGTCGTCTCATGGGCGTCATGGCTGAAATTTTTTCTGACAACAATGGTTTGGTATGGCCAAAAGAGATTTCGCCATTTGCGGTGCATCTCGTGCGGCTCGGAAATTCTGAGGCAGTTATGAAATATGCAGATGAACTGTACGAAGATTTGAAAAAACAAAATATAGAGGTTCTGTACGATGATCGCGACTTGCGACCCGGAGAGAAATTTGCAGACTCGGATCTCATCGGTATTCCTGTGCGGTTTGTGGTGAGTGAAAAAACTGTTGCGGAAAATAAAGTTGAAGTAAAAATGCGAACATCTACTGAATCCCAACTTGTGGATAGGGAAGGAGCCATAAAATTAATATAATGTTTCAGTTCCTGTAAACAAATCCCCAGATTCAGGGGATTTGTGTCTTTTTGCTCAAACTTCATTTTTGAGATACTATTGTTAGTCACATGATTAAAAACTTTGAACAAATTAAGCGATTTCTCTCGAACGATATCGGTATCGATCTTGGTACTGCAAACACTCTTGTCTACCTTCGTGGCAAGGGGATTGTGCTCAATGAGCCGTCAGTAGTAGCACTCAATCAGAAAACGGGGCGTGTGGTCGCAGTGGGTACAGATGCCAAAATGATGCTCGGTCGCACACCAGGTCACATTGTTGCAGTCCGACCACTTGTGGACGGTGTTATTTCTGATTTTGAAGTGACAGAAGAAATGATTACGTATTTACTCAACAAAGCTCAAAAAGATAATAAAAAACTAATCGGTCCGCGGGTGGTTGTTGGTGTGCCATCTGGGATTACAAACGTTGAGATTCGTGCTGTGCGTGACGCTACCAAAAATGCAGGTGCATCCGAAGTATTTATCGTAGAGGAACCAATGGCGAGTGCGATCGGAATTCGCCTGCCAGTTCTGGATCCTGTTGGAAGCATGGTGATTGATATTGGTGGTGGCACATCGGACATTGCAGTTATTTCTCTGGGCGGTGTGGTACGTTCCAAAAACTTGCGTATTGCTGGTGACAAATTAAACAATGATATTATTTCGTACATTCGTAGTGAATTCAAAATATTGATTGGTGAGAAAACTGCAGAAAATATAAAAATCTCAATAGGTTCTGTGCTTGCTGGTCCAACACCACTCGAGGCTCCGATAAAGGGTCGAGATCTGATTTCTGGCCTACCTCGTGAGGTGGTGGTGACTGATTCCGATATTCGTGAAGCGATCTCGCAGTCGATAGATACACTCATTGAATCCACAAAAGAAGTTCTTGAAACTACACCTCCTGAAATTCTGTCAGATATCATGCAGCGGGGAATTTATCTTGTGGGCGGAGGCGCACTTATTCATGGTCTTGCTGAAATCATTTCTGAATATACCAAAATTCCTGTGCATGTTGCAGCAGATCCACTGACTGCAGTGTGTCGAGGTACAGGCGTGATTCTCGATCATATGGAGGAATATAGAGAAGTTCTTATTGCAAACGAAGATGAACTACCCCCTAAAAAGTAAACCAAGAAAAGAATCGCGTGGAAAAATAATTATTATTTCAATTATTTTTGTCTTACTTGTTGGCTCTGCTTTTCTATTTCCAAACGCACTTCGTACTGTTTCCTATGGAATTGCAAAACCTATTTGGCGAGTTCGTGACGTGATCCAAAGTTCAACTGGTTCCATCAAAAATTTCTTTGTATTTAAAAATACACTGATCAATCGGACGATTGCGCTCGAAGATGAACTAACTACTCTCAAACTCAAGGAAGCGGATTACGATATATTGCTCAAAGAAAACGAGGAACTCAAAAATCAACTCGGACGCACAACAACTGCAACTCGAGTTATGGCTCGTGTGGTATCTACACCACCTCGTTCACCATATGACACTCTCATTATTGATATTGGTTCGAGGGATGGCGTGATCAAGGGCAACAAAGTTTTTCTGGCTGGTAATATTATTTTGGGTATTGTGACCGACATCACTCCATACACATCTGTTGTGTCACTTTTTTCAACAGGCAATCAAAAACAATCAGCGGTTCTCGAACGTACCGGAGCAACATATGAACTAGTCGGCAAGGGTGGAGCAAATCTACAGGTAGAAGTTCCGCGAGACGCAGATGTTTTGTGGGGAGATACATTTGTATATCCAGACTTGTCGCCCGCAATCATCGGTAGTGTGTATTACATTGACTCGACATCCCAAAGTTCATTTAAGACAATTTTTATTCGTATCCCAGGGAACGTGTTTGAAAATAAATGGGTGTTTGTCGAAAAGAAGTAAGAAGACCCTAAAATGGTATAGCAGGTTTTATGGTATAATCGTGGTCATGAAATCACCTGGAATGCGCACGTTGCTATTTGTCACTACACTTATTTGTGTATTGGTGTTGCCGTGGTGGGTTTCTGCACTGCTCCTCTGCGCTCTGACTATTTACTTTCCACTGTACCTCGAAGTACTTTTATTTGGATTCCTATTTGATACACTATACGCGAGCAAATACGCATTTCCGTACACTGGGTTACTCTCCGCAACAGTTTTGCTCCTCATCGTTCTTTTTTTCCGAACGAAAATCAGGACATAATCCCTTTTATTTCGCATGTTCCACGAACTGAAACACTATTTTAAAAAACGAATTCGAGGTAGATATAATCCAATTGACCCGGATGAAATTTTCTTGGACTCAAAAAACTTGCCTGAGTTCGATACGAACCAGTTTGAAGGAAGAATTGAGAAACCGATCGGTAGGAATGTATTTGGTGCGATTGCTATTTTTATATTCTTTATTTGTCTGCTATTTGTGGGAAAACTATGGGCATTGCAAATAACACAAGGAGAAGTATTTCTGGATAAAAGTGAAAACAACCGTCTACGAAATACTACTGTATATGCTGATCGTGGAGTGATATACGATCGCAACGGTGTTCAGCTCGTATGGAACACACTAAACCCTGAGTCGTCAGACTTTTCGATACGACAGTACGCAACGTCTACCGGACTTTCGACTCTGCTCGGCTATATCAAATATCCAACCAAAGATTCATCGGGTGTGTACTACCAGAAAAAGTTTGATCCAAAGGACGGTATTGAAAAAATTTATGATACTGCACTCTCGGGAATAAATGGTACTAAAATGACTGAAACAGATGTGAGAGGGAATGTGACATCGGAGAGTGTTGTACAACCACCAGTGGATGGCAAAAATATTTCACTTTCAATCGACGCGAAATTACAAAAGAAACTCTACGCAGCCATGCTCGATATTGCAGATCGTGCCGGATACAAAGGAGGTGCGGGACTGATTATGAATTTGCACACAGGCGAAATCCTGGCAAGTAGTAATTTTCCCGAATACGATTCACAGACGATGACAGATGGATCTGACGCGGAGAAAATAAACGGTTGGATAAATAGCAAAAATAATCCATTTCTTAACCGCGCAATCGATGGACTGTACACTCCTGGCTCTATTGTAAAACCGTTTGTTGCTATGGGAGTTTTGGATCAAGGAGTGATTGATCCTAAAAAACAGATTCTTTCAACTGGTTCCATATCGATTCCGAATCCATATACACCGAGTAAACCCTCTGTATTTATGGACTGGAAGGCGCATGGGCTGGTGGATTTGCGTCATGCGCTCGCTGTATCGTCGAACGTGTATTTCTATGAAGTTGGTGGAGGATTTCAAAATCAAAAGGGAATTGGGATTGCAAATATCGAGAAATATGTTCGCATGTTTGCTCTCGGTACAACAACTGGCATCAATTTTCCAGGAGAAAAAAAAGGAACAATACCAGATCCCGAATGGAAGAAAATGACGTTTGGTGGTGAGGATTGGCGAATTGGAGATACTTACAACACCGCGATTGGACAGTATGGTTTTCAGGTGTCGCCGATACAGGTGGTGCGTGCTGTGGCTGCACTCGCAAATGGCGGCACACTACTCACACCAACACTTCTTAAAGACGCTCCACTCCAAACAGTTGGTCATATTGATTTGAATCCTGACTACTATACGATCGTCAAAGAAGGTATGCGACTCTGTGTGACAGAGGGCACTTGTCATGCGCTAAACGAGCCGTTTCTCAAAGTTGGTGCTAAAACAGGAACAGCACAGATTGGAGTTGCAAAAGATGAAGTGAACTCGTGGGTCATCGGATTCTGGCCGTATGAAAACCCACAGTATGCATTTGCGCTCGTAATGGAACGAGGATCAAAAGACAATCAATTTGGATCGGTACTCGTATTTCAGGAAGTGTTTGACTGGATGGGGTTGTATGCACCAGAATATTTGAACTAATTGACCGGACGGTTTTTTTCCGCTATAATCTGCACGATTATATATTTAACTAAATTACACACCCATGAACGAAAAGGAATATTTAACACAGGAGAAATTTGATGAATTTAAGAATGAATTGATTCAGCTCAAAGGCACACGTCGCAAGGAGGTAGCCGAAAGTCTCGAATATGCGAAGTCTCTCGGAGATTTGTCAGAAAACGCAGAGTATCACGAGGCTCGCGACATGCAGGCCACTATCGAGGATCGTATCATGAAACTCGAGGAGCTACTCAAAAATGCCCAGATTGTATCTTCTCATGACAAAAGCACAGTGAATATCGGTTCGATTGTAATTGTTGAGAAAAATAAAAAAGTTTCTACTTATACAATCGTGGGTTCAGAAGAGGCAAGTGTAACAGACAACAAAATCTCAATTCGTTCTCCATTTGGACAGGCGATACTTGGCAAGAAAAAAGGGGACTCATTTTCATTTCAGGCACCAAGTGGTGAACTGACATATGATCTCATTGATATCAAATAAATTTTAAAAAGATCGCCGAGAGGCGGTTTTTTATTAGAATAGCAAAAGTACTTGACTATTACGTAACGTAATAGTTTATGCTATACTCCGTGTATGAAAAGCATAGCAAAACCTAGCAAAAGCCGTAAATACACAGTCAAACAGCTTGCGATTCTGGCCGGTCTCACTGTTCGCACCCTTCATTTTTATGATGAATGTGGATTACTCGAACCAGAATTAATAGAGAAAAATGGATATCGAGTGTATGGGGAGAGGGAGTTGTTACGCCTACAACAAATTCTCTTTTTTCGTGAACTCGATTTTCCACTTGGTGAGATAAAGAAAATACTAAATTCCCCGGGGTTTGATATGGTTTCCGCACTTCGGGATCATCGGAAACTGATCGAGCTGAAACGCAAACGTCTGACAAAATTATTAAAAACAATAGATATAACAATTAAAAAAATGAACGATAAAAAAGAAATAAAAGAGGAGGAGTTGTATGGCAATTTTTCTGATGCTGAGCAAAAAGAATATGCCGAGGAGGCTAAACAGCGTTGGGGCAACACAGAGGCGTACAAACAGTCAATGGAACGGACTAAACACTGGACTAAAGAAAACTACGCACAAGTTAAAAAAGATGGAGATGAACTGATGAAAAATATAGTTGCTGCCATGTCACACGGTATCGAGAGTGATGAAGTGCAAAAACTGATTGGTAAATGGCGTGCCGGGATTAATGTGTTTTACGACACTACGCCAGAAATATGCCGGGGGTTAGCTAGTATGTACATATCTGATTCACGATTTACTGCATACTATGAAAAGTATCAGACTGGCCTCGCACAGTTCATGCACGACGCTATATTCTATTATTGTGACCACACAGAAAAATAAGTTTAAAATAAAAGACTCGAGATGAGTCTTTTATTTTGCTGCACTATTTTACTCCATCTGCACGAAATGCTACTATAAACCTACTATGGCATCACAAGACGAAATCAGAGAAGGACGATTGCAAAAACTAGAAATTCTAAAAAAACATGGAATAAATCCATACCCATCAAAAGTTCCGAGGGATTTCGATATTTCAGTTCTCAAGACGGATTTCAAGAAATTTGAGGGAGATGCAAAACCAATTTCGGTTGCAGGGCGTGTTATGGCAATCCGTGGTCAGGGTGCAATACTGTTTGCAGTTTTATTTGACGGCACAGAACGTATCCAGGCAATAATTAAAAAAGATGTTTTGCCGGAAGAAACGTTTTCATTATTTGTAGATGCTGTGGATATTGGTGATTTTATATCTGTGTCAGGACTTCCGATCACATCGCAGCGTGGCGAGGAAAGCGTCATGGCAAGTAACTGGACAATGGCTACCAAATCCCTCCTCCCTCTTCCGGAAAAATGGCATGGACTACAGGACACAGACGAGCGATATCGCAAGCGATACCTCGACCTTCTCATGGATTCAGAACTCCATGCGCTCATGGTGAGAAAATCCAAATTTTGGGATGTCACACGACAGTTTATGAAATCCCACGGATTTCTCGAGGTTGAAACACCGACACTCGAAACAACAACAGGTGGTGCAGAGGCGACTCCATTTAAAACGCATCACAATGACTACGATCTCGATGTATATTTGCGTATTTCAGTCGGTGAACTGTGGCAGAAACGCCTCATGGCTGGTGGATTTGCACGAACATTTGAAATTGGTCGTGTGTACCGCAACGAGGGATCGAGTCCTGAACACGCACAGGAGTTTACAAATATTGAGTTTTACGCCTCGTTTATGGAATACAATGAGGGAATTGAACTTACGGAAAAAATGATAAAAACTGTTGCACTGGAGACATTTGGAAAGATGGATTTCTCTTCTCGTGGACACGAGTTTTCACTGGATGGAAACTGGCCTCGCATCTCATATCCAGAAATTGTAAAAGAGAAAACGGGGATTAATATTTTGACTGCAAGCGAAAAAGAAATGGAAAATAAACTTACGGAACTTGGAGTTAAGTATGATGGTACAAATAAAGAACGTCTGACTGATACATTGTGGAAATACTGTCGCAAGCAAATCGCTGGACCAGCATGGCTTGTGGATGTCCCAAAACTTGTTTCGCCACTTTCCAAATCAAAACCAGAAAATCCTGAATTGACCGAACGTGTGCAACTTATTCTTGCAGGTGCAGAAGTTACCAATGGTTTTTCTGAACTCAATGACCCGATTGATCAAAAGGAACGATTTGATGCACAGAATAAACTTCTTGAAGGAGGTGACACTGAAGCCATGATGCCAGATATGGAGTTTGTAGAAATGCTTGAATACGGCATGCCACCAACATTTGGATTTGCGTATGGCGAAAGATTATTTGCAATCCTCGCAGACAAACCACTTCGCGAACTACAAACATTTCCCCTCATGCGCCCAAAGAACGAATAAAACACGAAGACCCGCCTAGATGACGGGTCTTTTGCTGCTAAAAAACAAATTACGAAAGAATGCGCCAATTCCTTTTCCCACCAGAACTAGGATATACCCAGCAAGTAGTGGAAACCAAAAAGTAGCAAACAATATTCTCTCGTCAGGATTTCCATCCCACTTTCTTTCCGAAAAAACAGTGACTTTTGAAATGAGTGCAAGAAATGCATAGCACGTCATTATTAAAAGTCCGTATGGAATTTCGTTATGCATCTCAAGCCTCCTCATTAAGTATACATCGTATTCATATCAAAACAATTTATATAAATGAAATCGCCGGCTCACGAAGAGCCGGCGGTTGGAAAACAGAAGAACTACATCTGTGGGCGGATGACAACCAGGATGACCATCGTCGCTTCGACGATGGTGAACGTGATTGGTTGAAGTGCTGTCGCTAGTTTCCATTCGCGGATTGCCAGAAGTGCACAGATACACGAAGCGAGACAGATGCTCCATGCAAGTGGGTCTTCTGATGCTGGTTCAGTGTAACCTTTCGCAAATGTTGGAAATGCTGCAACAAACAGTGCGATTTGTGAGCAGATGAGCCCGTAAGTCTCATTTTCAGTTGCAGTCCAGAGAATTATTCCTGACAATGCAATTACAAAAGTAACCCATTCAATCGCACCTATATTTGGCTTACCATAGATGATTGCCAAAATTGCAATTATCCATGCACCCGTTACTGCACCCTTGATCTGACCAAGCGGAATGTCCCTACCTTTCTTTTTTGCCCTGAGTAATGCGAGCAAGGTCAGTGTATCGACACTTGCCCAGATTATCCAGCTTACTGGCGAAGGTTTTCCATGGCCAGTGACCACTATTGCCCAGATGTAGGGAACAAACGAAACCAGAAACAGAATGAACGAAGCATTGTTTAGCTTTTCCGAAATTGTGCCCTGCACGCAGGTCACCTCCTATGCTGAATTATATCACATCTGTGTAAAAATGCAAGTACAATACAATCCACCAACATAGCCATATTTGCCATACAAATATTCTGTTTTCCAATGAGAAAAAGTGGATAAGTATGTTGGATGGTGGGAAGGAGTGGTATATAATGTTAAGTAAGTGGGAAGAGGTGGGAAGCTCAAAAACTCACTATGTGAAAAATAATTTATAAATAAAATGTTTATTGGAGAATACACACATTCTATTGATGACAAAAACCGTCTCTCGCTTCCTGCGAAATTTCGTACAGAGATGGGAAAAAAAGTTGTGGTGACTCCAGGACTCGATAGTTGTCTTTTTGTTTTCACACTCAAGGAGTGGAGCAAAATAGAAGAGAAATTGAATCAGTCATCGCTACTCCAGGCAGACAATCGTAGTTTCAACCGATTTATGTTTGGAGGTGCGGTCGAGGCGGAGATTGATTCGATCGGACGTATTCTCATACCAGATTTCCTACGGGACCGTGCGAATTTGAAAAATAAGGTAACAGTGATCGGTGTCTCTAGTCGTGTGGAGATCTGGAATGAGAAGACATGGGGTGAGTACAAGAAAGTGGTTGAAAAGCAGGCCGACACGCTTGCAGAGAAGTTGGGACAGGTGGGTGTTTTGTAATTCGATGATTCACAAGACAGTTCTTTTACATGAGGCAATTGATGGACTCGATATCAAAGCAGGTGACATTTTCGTAGATGGCACGCTCGGTGGAGGAGGACACTCTGAGGAAGTTTGCAAAAGGTTTGGCAGTACCGTTGTCATGATCGGCATTGACCTTGATCCTGATGCACTTGTGCGTTCAGAAGCACGTCTCGGAGGCCTAGGGTGTAATGTGAAGTACGCTCAGGGCAGTTTTAGAAACCTGGATACCATTCTCGACACGCTCGGTGTCGGCAAAGTGAATAAAATCCTACTTGATATTGGACTCTCATCAAATCAGTTCGAGGATTCAGGCAGAGGGTTTTCATTTCAAAAGGATGAGCCACTCATAATGTCATTTAAAAAGGATCTGGCGGAAAACGATCTGACCGCACGAGAAATTTTAAATACATGGGACAGAGAAAATATCCAAGCAATACTCGAGGGGTATGGAGAGGAGCAGTTTGCATGGAAAATATCTGGTGCGATTGTGTCAGCTCGCGAGATGAAACCAATTGAGACCACAGCGGAACTTGTAGATATTATAAAATCCGCTACACCGCATTTCTATCACACACGTAGAATCCATCCAGCAACCAAAACATTTCAAGCACTACGTATCACGGTCAATGATGAAATCGAGAGTCTAAAAGAGGGAATTGCAAAAGGGTTTGAGAGACTCTTGCCACAAGGCAGACTGGCCGTCATATCATTTCATAGTTTGGAAGATAGGGTAGTCAAACATTTTTTTAATACGAAAGTAGATGATGGAAAGGGAAAACGGGTAACAAAAAAACCCATTATACCCACAGAGGAAGAAATATCCGAAAATCCACGATCGCGTAGTGCAAAATTGCGAATCATAGAAAAAATATAATTATTAATTTAGCAACAATATAATGACAGAAAAAATCTTAACGTTACATAAAGAAAAAACAATATTCTGGGCACTTCTCGGAGTATTATTATTGTGTGCGGGATTTTATATGTACTGTATAAATGCTACAATTCATAATGTTGTTGGACGAGAGAAGCTTGAGTCAGATGCTACTCAACTGACTCTTTCAATCGGTAGTCATGAGTTCCAATACATTTCAATGCGAAACAAAATAAACCTGCAACTCGCGTACTCACTTGGATTCAAAGATGCTGATACAAAAACATTTATTTCCAAAAAATCTCTAAACTACGTTTCATATCTTTCAAATGAAATTTAATCATGCAAACCGAATTCGTCTAATTTCTGTTGGTATTTTTCTCTTTGCTCTCCTCCTAGTCGGTAGATTATATTTTTTACAAGTAGTAGATAATACTGCATATGCGGACAAGGCTGATAGGCAGTATACGTCTGGGAGTGGTAGCATTTTTAATCGTGGCACAATATATTTTTCAAATAAAGACGGGAGTCTTGTGTCTGCCGCTACACTTAAATCTGGTTTTAGTATTGCGGTAAATCCGCAGTTACTACAGGATTCAGAATCTGTATATGAAAAACTCCAAACTCTCTTACCGCTAGACAAAAATGAGTTTATCGTAAAGGCTACAAAGAAAAATGATCCCTATGAAGAAATTGCAAAACATGTAGACATTTCTGTGGGTCAAAATGTGAGTAGTTGGAACATACCCGGTCTTCGCGCATACAAGGATCGTTGGAGATTTTATCCAGGTGGTGAAATCGCTTCGCAGACAGTGGGAATGATGGGGTACAAAGGTGACGAGTTTGCAGGGCGATATGGACTGGAGCGACAATACGAACAAGTTCTCGAGCGTAATGACGGTGCGTATGTAAATTTCTTTGCGCAAATATTTTCTAACATCAAAACTGCAACTGCTAGCACGACAGTAAACGAAGGTGATATCGTGACGACAATCGAACCAACGGTGGAGTCGTATCTAGAGGAACAGCTCGCCAGTACGACAGACAAATGGAGTTCTGATATGACGGGCGGGATTATTATGAATCCATCTACTGGTGAAATATATGCGATGGGTGTGTATCCTACATTTGATCCGAATAATTCACAGAACGAAAAAAATGTTTCTGTTTTTTCAAATCCGCTGGTAGAGAGTGTGTACGAAATGGGCTCGATTATTAAACCACTCACTGTTGCTAGTGGTATTGATGCGGGGGTTATTACTGCATCATCCACGTATTATGACAAGGGATATGTCGTAATAAATGGTAAAAAGATTTCAAATTTTGATGGCAAGGATCGTGGGGTGGTTAGTATGCAGGATTTGTTGTCACAGTCACTCAATGTCGGTGCTGCACATGTGGAAAGTCTCTTGGGTAATGCCAAATTTACTGAATACATGTATCGATTTGGACTCAATCAGAAAACCGGAATTGATCTCCCAAACGAGGGCCGTGATCTGGTTGATAACCTAAACAATAATCGCGATTTGGAGCACGCAACTGCGTCTTTTGGACAGGGAATTGCACTCACACCGATTGCAACCATTCGTGCACTAGCAACGATTGCAAATGGAGGCAAACTTGTCTCACCTCACCTGGTCAAACAAATCAAATACAAAACAGGATTATCAAAAACTATTTCTGTTGCGTCGCCCGTGCAAGTAATAAAAAAAGAAAGTACAGAAGATGTCACTCGTCTCATGATCCACAGTGTGGATGCGGTACTTTTAAATGGCTCGATAAAACTGCCAAACTATAGTGTGGCAGCCAAGACGGGTACAGCACAAATTGCAAAAAAGGGCGGTGGAGGGTATAGTGATACAGAGGTATTACATTCATTTATTGGCTATTTTCCTGCATACAATCCGCAATTCATTATTTTCCTCTATACGGTAAATCCAAAAGGAGTGCAATACGGTTCCGAGACACTTACACAGCCGTTTTCCCAAATTGTGAAATACCTGATCAACTATTACGAAATTCCACCTGATAGATAGCATATAGAAAATAGACGATTAGCCGAATGAATACTATTAAACAACTAGCCAAGCGAATTTTTCAGTACGAAGCACGACTGATTCTCCGCAAATACAAGCCCAAAATTATTGCCATCTCTGGCAGTGTCGGCAAAACATCGACACGAGAGGCATTGTATCTGGTTTTATCCAAGAAATTTTTTGTACGCAAAAGTGAAAAAAGTTTTACTGCAGAACTCGGAGTCCCATTGGCTATTATTGGTTGTACGCAGGGAACTGGCTCAACATTTCAATGGATTCTAAATGTGTTACAGGGATTCGAAATGATTATTTTTAAAACTCATTATCCTGATTTTCTGATTCTTGAAATTGACGCAGACAAACCTGGTGATTTGTACGGTCTCTCGACATGGTTACACCCTGACATGTTAGTTGCAACAGCAGTAGGTGATGTACCCGCACATGTGGAACTGTTTGGAACGGTAGATGAACTTTTGGCAGAAAAGAAATATTTGCTCGACTCTGTGAGTCGCGATGGATGCATTGTATATAATAGTGACGACCAGACAGTATCACATGTGGTGCAGAATACAGAACTTAAAAAAATATCATGTGGAATTTTCGGTGAATCAAATGTTCGTGGTTCTGTTTTTAATATTTTGTATGCAAAAACTTCTACAGGATCAGTGCCAACCGGTATGAGATTCGAAATAAAAAGTGAGTCCAATACAGAGGTAGTTACTGTTATGGATTCCCTCGGTGAGCACAATGAGTATGCGATGCTCCTCGCTATTGGTGCAGGTCAGGAATTGGGAATCTCACTTTCTGATTGCATTTCTGCATTCAAATCATATGTCTCACTTCCCGGCAGAATGAATATTATTTCTGGACTCCAGAGTACTGTTATTATTGATGACTCATACAACGCCTCTCCGATTGCTATGCGTCAGGCGCTGCATGTATTTCAATCAATCACCGGCAGTAGTAGAAAAATCGTGGTACTCGGAGACATGCTCGAGCTGGGAAAATATTCAGCTGATGAACACAAGAAAATCGCAAATCAACTGCAGGGAATAGCAGAATATGTAATCTGCGTTGGTATTCGGTCGCGCGGTATTGTAGATGAGCTGTTGTCAATGGGATTTCCTGAATCAAATATCATGCATGTTGATACTGCAGAAAAAGCGGGTGGTGAACTGCAGAACATGCTTCGTACCGGAGATAGTGTACTCGTAAAGGGTTCACAAGCAATGCGAATGGAGCGTGTTGTGGAGGAAGTCATGCGACACCCAGAAGACAAAGCAAAACTTCTCGTGCGTCAGGAACCCGAATGGCTGTTGCGTGACTAGCGCAAATTCTCTTTTTGTGGTATTTTGATTTCGGAGGCGGTATATGAAATTCAAGACGGTTTTGGTATTAATATATTTTGGACTCACTTTTCCCATAGATGCACAACCCAAAGGCACAGAATGCAGTCAAAGGGAGGTACGGAAATATCTTCCTGCTATTAAGTATTACAAATTGATAATGGGAGAAAATGATTTGCTGGGTCGTGCAAAGGCAAGGTGTGGGCTGAAATTCACAATCACTACTTTTTCCGATTTTGAAGATTTTGACCGGGCACTAGGAATTGAAATCGATGCTGGCAACACACTGACTCTCGAAGAGGCACTCCTCCTCGGGTATCAAAATCCAAACGCGTGCAAACAGGATGTGTATTTTCCGTACAACGGCCGATCCTTGCTGGGTTGCCGACCAGAGGGAAGACTACCAGCATTCCATACCTTTGGAAGGAGAGCGGCTCCTGGTGAGAAAACTTTTCGACTTCTTACCCTCAAAAAGTAGTTCGTGCCGGCCCATCATGGGCCGGCACTTCTTGAAAATATGAGATTTTTAAGGTATTCTAATTTCACTGGCCCTATCGTCTAACGGTTAGGACGAAGCCTTCTCAAGGCTTAAATCAGAGTTCGATTCTCTGTAGGGTCACAATTTACATATGTATTGGTGTATGTTAGTGTGATTTTGGAGGATTCCGATGATCTTACAAACTTTAAGAAGAAAGGTGATGCTGGAACGTTTTCCGTTTCTTCATCGGTACATTTTGACGGAGGCTGATGTATGGGTGGAACCCATTGAGGCGTCTCTGGCAAACATTCAATCGAAAAGATGGAGTGGTTACGCAGAAGAGGGTGGTTTCATCACGCATGATCGTGACATATTCATTCTCAATGAAGCAGGGGAAGAGCTTTGTGTCGTTGGTAAAATTCCAAAAAAACTTTCTACAAAGAAGTTTTGGGGCTTCACCATACGGCGAGAGAAGGTTGTGATTCGAAAAGTTTCCGAGACTATTCAGGAAGCTTTGAATCGTGTTGAAGGTGCCCATTATGTTTTGGTGAGAAAATGTCATTCCAACAATGGTGAGGAGGTAGTATTGTATCTACCACCTGATGGTCAAACGGCGAAAGAGTGCTTGACTCAAATGCTTGAAAAAGCACGATTGGAGGAGGAACTCAGGATCAGAAAAATTGAGGAAGAACGGCATATTGCTTCACAGTAGGAAAAGCAGAGGATTCAAGAAGCGGTGAACGAGCAAGCGGCTCGACTTGATAGTCGGCTGCGTGAAATCAAGAAATACTAAAAACAAAAAAGTGGTTATGAACCCCGTTTCAGACAAGCCCCGTGCCTGTCGGACGGGGTTTTGTTTTATTTCAACTTCTCAAACTCCCTTATACTCAGCCATATTGAGTTCCAATTCCATTCCCCTTGGGTCACAAGTTGACATAAGTGTATATTATGTGTTATATTAAGTATAGGAAGGAAATTATGAAAATCCTTGTTGTCGAAGACAACGAACACCAACAAAACTTAGCGAAAACACAACTCGCCGAACACGACGTAACCACAACCGCTTCATACATCGAAGCATCTCGTCTCATGAAAGCAACAGTATTCGATGCGTTGCTGACAGATATGCACTTGCCAGCAACCACAGGCTATCCGTTGTTTAGTAAGTTCAAAGGACAGGATGCAGAAGCGGGGTGGGCTCTGGTTCTACTCGCACTCGATCTCAACATTCCACTCATCGGATGTCTATCGAATGGAAATCATCACAACAATCTCGCTTCATCGCTCATGGACTTGTTTGAATACAAAGTCATGACGATAGGGAGTTCCAAAGTTCTTCTCGATAACGAAAACTTCATCGACTTAGGAGCATCGCTCGAGGGAGACAAACTCTGGAACGAATTGATGAAAGCACTCCAGAATTAATGCAATCAACCCACCAACAGAGGACCCATCTCAGTTCGGTGGGTTCTTTCATTTATCTAAACTCCAAAAACTCTTTCATATTCAATACCAAAAGATTTCAATTCCATATCCCTTGGATTATAACTCACAATAAATTAGTTTATATATTTAAATAATATTCAGAACTGATATAATTAAACAGTAACAAAATATGAAATCAGAAAAATCTACCATAATGAGGATGGACAACATGGGTATTGTGGTCGAGTCACTCGACGAAGTCATTGCTTTTTTCGTTGAACTTGGACTTATACTCGAAGGACGATCCACCATCTCGGGTGAATGGGCTGGGCGCGTAACTGGACTGGGTAATCAACAAGTTGAGATTGCAATGATGGTTACACCCGATGGTCACAGTCGACTCGAGCTTTCGCGGTTTATTTCTCCGATTGTAATCGCTGATCATCGCACTGCTCCTGTGAACGCGTTGGGCTATTTGCGAGCCATGTTTACTGTGAGTGATCTCGATGAGACGCTCGAACGTCTGCAAAAGCATGGTGCCACACTAGTTGGCGAAGTAGTTCAATATCAGAGTATCTATCGACTTTGTTATATTCGAGGTCCTGAGGGGCTTCTCATTGGACTTGCTGAAGAATTAAGATAACGGAAAGATAAAAGATTAAAGGGTCAAAAATAACTGTTCTCGATTCAAAATCATTGACTTATTTTTATATCGTGATACTCTCCAGTGTGGGAGTATTATGTCACCGTCACCTGAAACGGATCAGAAAGACAGATGCATGGCGGAGTTGGAATACGTTGTGATTCAACTACGCATATTTCAATCACATGCTGCTGATATGCAAAAAATTGTTGAGGGGTACGATCAGAGAAAGACCAGCAATGAAGTCGCGCAAGTCCTCTCTGAGGAATTGGTTAAATGCGCAATAAAGAATTGTTTGCATGCCCGTCTCCCAGTAGGGAAGATAAAAAAAATTCTAGGAGAGGATTTGTCTGAGTGTTTCAAGAATATGTTTTAGGAAATTTTAGTCCGCCAATACTGGCACGGAAAAGTCCGTGAGTAGTTGAGCGGATTTTTTTGTATTTAAATTACTTTTTATATACTAGGCCAGTAGTCATATTTTGCATATTTCTGTACTACTATGTATTTTTTTAAAACTATGGTATAATAGAAATATACAAATTTAGATTCATAATATGAAAAAAATTATATACAGCTTAACATTTGCATTGATGCTAGTTGTGGGTACGGTCCATGTTCATGCCGATACGCAGCCTTTTACAACGCCGTTGTATTACGGAATTACGAATTCAGCAGAGGTGACTCGACTGCAGAATTTCCTTGCAAGCCAGGGTGTGTTTAGACTTGCACCCACAGGCAATTTCTTTTCTGCTACACAGCAGGCGGTTATTGATTTTCAAAAAAGTCAGGGGATAGAGCAGACAGGAACATTCGGACCACTTACTCGTGCGGCTGCAAGCAAGATTCTTCTTGCGGGTGTTGCTCAGAGTCCGTCTGCAACAGTTTCTCTTAAATCAATTTCAAATTCAAACTCACAGACAGGTAGTCTCATATCTGCAAATGAAAAAACAATCACATGGCAGACAAATGGTTATCCACAAGGTGTTGGAGTCAATATAAATCTAGTTAAAAAGACCTCAACTTCTCCAAGTTCATACTCACTCGTTCGCCAATTATTTACAAATACTGCAAATGACGGCCAAGAAAAATGGATTCCACGAACAGGTGAAACTGCAGATAATATGTATATAGAAGTCACATGTTCAACAACATATACATTTACAGAGGGTTGTAAGTTTGTCGGGGATCCTACCAAAGTTAACTAACTATACTGTTTAATAAAAACCACTGATTTATATCAGTGGTTTTTATTTACACAGAAAGTGAAAAATTCATCGTAACTTACTATATACATATGATATACTGGGAATATGAGAATACTTCAATTTTTTGTATCCGTGATCGCGATTTGTGTCGCAGTGTATCTAGTACCCGGAGCAGGAGTGACATTTGGAGGTGCGATTGTTTTAGCAATTGTACTCGGTATTATTAACTTATTTATTAAACCAATAGTTACATTTATTGCATTACCGATCACAATTCTGACTCTCGGTCTCTTTTCGCTTATTATTAATGCGTTGTTTATTCTGCTTGCTGCAAAAATTGTGCCCGGATTCTACGTGACTGGATTTTGGTCAGCATTTTGGTTCTCTATAGTTTTGTCTATTATAAATACATTTTTTCATTGGCTAATTCCAACAAAAAAATCTGAATAAATCGCATTTTACTCATGAAAAAAGAATACATTCTGATTGTCCTCGCACTTTCGATCGCAGTTGTTTACTATTTTTTTGGAACACAACATGTATCTGTTAGAAATTATCCACCAAAAAATGACATAATTGTAGCTTTTGGAGACAGTCTGGTAGAAGGTCGCGGTTCAACTCCCGGAAACGATTTTGTCAGTCTACTATCGAGGAAAATTCATAAACCGATTCTAAACCTTGGTGTTGCTGGTAATACAACCGAAGACGGGTTGGGGCGGCTGGATGATGTGCTGAAACAAAATCCAGGAACAGTGATTGTGCTGTTTGGTGGTAATGATTATATTAGAAATATTCCACGTGAACGCACATTTGAAAACTTACGCCAGATTATTTCTACGTTGCAACAAGATGGCGTGTTCGTGATACTTCTCGGTATCCAGGGTGGAATTTTGACTGATAGTTATGAATCCTCATTTGATGCACTAGCTCAGGAAACGAATGTGCTGTATGTTCCCAATGTACTCGGTGGACTTTTTGGAAATCCGAAATTTATGTCCGAGGTGGTGCATCCAAATGATTTAGGATATGCAAAAATTGCAGATAAAATATATAACATAATAGCGGGGTATATCTGGTAAAATAGTGTTGGTTTTTAGTTTGTGCACATTTTTCAATATTATTGTTTTTAAATTCAGTCTTCATCATATATACTTAGAATATGGAAAATAACGTTGGTACTACTCCAGAAAAATTTACTTCACCAGAAGCAGAAATTTCTTTTTTGCGAGAACGGATAGCTGAACGTGAAAAAGAATTAACGGAAAAAAAATATTCTGTTGAATCGGATACAGTGGTACAGGAACAAATTTCAAAATATCGTGATGCGTTACCCTCTCAGGTTCTTCAGGAGAGTCACATACTTCCAGAAAGTAGCGTTGAGTCAATCGTACTCAATCTCTCTCCAGAACGTCATGATAAGAAAATAGAACAACTGCTCGGGGTTATGCAGGAAAAAGGTCTCAAAAATGCATTTTCAGTTCTTCAAAAATTCAAAGACCCACATCTCGAGGATGATTTTCATCGATTTCTCGTCCAATATTTAAAAAGTGGGCGTGGAGCAAAGGATATGAATATTTCTGATTGGGAATTGCGTGGCACAAACATGACTTTATTTGAGGTGGTACTTCCAGAGGATAGCAAGGATACTGAGGGTTCCAAGAAAACTCTAAAGGAGCTTATTTCTGGTATGGAACAGTTTTTTTCTGGGATGTTGTCTATTTCTACCGATATAAATGTAAATAATTATATGGTGCTCGAGATAGCAAACGCAAACGGAAGTGATCAGTTTGTGTTCTATGTTGGTGTACCATATATATATAAGGAACTTTTTGAACGTCAAATCATATCTATATTTCATTCAGCACAACTGACCGAAATGACTGATGACTACAATATATTCAACGCAGATGGTATTTCTCTGGGTAGTGTGCTGGAAGGTACGGTTAATCCTATTTATCCATTTAAAACATACGAGCATTTTGATCATGATCCACTCAATGTTCTGCTCAACAGTTTGTCCAAAATTCAAAAAGATGGCGAGGGAGCAGCAATGCAATTTATATTTGCACCGCGTGGTGAGTATTATAAAAAACAGTATGAGTATGCAATAGATAAAATAGAAAAAGGTGTGCCTACCAAGGATGCGACCCATATTCCGGAATCCATAGGAGGAAGTTTTATAAAAAGTCTCGGCGGAATTTTTAAATCAACCAAACCAGTGGATATTGGTGAGAAACTGCAAATTGATACTGATGCTGTTCAAAAAATAAAACAGAAATTATCGAGTACGATTGTGGCAACAAATATTCGTATTGTGGTGTCTGCCAAAAGTCGCCCAGATGCAGAGCGAATTTTGCATGGTATCGAGTCAAGTTTTAATCAGTTTACAGACACGAATTCAAGTGGACTAAAACCAAAACGATATGAAAAGGCAAGGCTCGATAAACTATTCCGAGATTTTTCATTTAGAATATACAATCCAGATGAACACCTACCACTCAACCTCCATGAACTGACTACGCTTATTCATTTTAATACTGCGGAACTTTCTCCAACACCGCAACTGAAACAGAGTCAATCTGTAACAGCACCTGCTCCAGCCGGAATTACTGATTCTGGAACATTTCTCGGTACCAATAATTTCCGCAATGTAGATACTAAAATATTTATACAGGATGAGGATAGACTGCGACACATGTATGTGATCGGACAAACTGGTACAGGAAAAACGGTCTATCTAAAGAATATGATTATTCAGGATATTGTACGAGGCAATGGATGTTGTTTTATTGATCCTCATGGTACGGACATTTTGGATATTCTAGCTAATATTCCGCAGGAGAGATATAAAGATGTGATTTATTTTGATCCAAGTTATACAGAGCGTCCAATGGCACTCAACATGCTCGAATACGATCCACGATTTCCAGAACAAAAGACGTTTGTAGTCAATGAACTCTTTAGTATTTTCCAAAAATTATATGGTGCGAATCCAGAATCCATGGGGCCGATGTTTGAGCAATATTTTCGTAATGCAACGATGCTTGTAATCGAGGACCCAGAGACTGGATGCACTCTTTTAGACGTCTCTCGCGTAATGACAAACAAAGCATTTCGCGATTTAAAAATTTCAAGATGTAAAAATCCTGTAGTTGTACAGTTCTGGACAGAAATTGCAGAAAAGGCAGGTGGAGAGGCATCGCTTGCAAACATAGTGCCCTATATCACATCCAAATTCGATGTGTTTCTCGCAAACGACATCATGCGACCGATTATTGCGCAGGAGAAATCGTCATTTAATATGCGTGATGTCATGGATAATAAGAAAATTTTGCTGGTCAATCTATCCAAAGGACGACTCGGAGATATAAACGCAAATCTTCTGGGGCTAATTATTGTTGGCAAGATTTTGATGGCAGCACTCTCGCGTGTAGACAGTATGACGTCCCATGGTGGACTACCTCCGTTCTATTTGTATATTGATGAATTTCAAAATATTACCACGGACTCGATTTCTGCTATTTTGTCAGAGGCTCGCAAATATAAATTATCCCTGACTGTTGCACATCAGTTTATTGCACAACTTCAAGATAAAATTCGTGATGCTGTGTTTGGAAACGTCGGATCGCTCACTACATTTCGTGTTAGTTCCGAGGATGCTGAGTATCTAGAAAAACAGTTTTCGCCAGTGTTTACCGCCAAAGACATAATGAATATTGATAATCTAAATGCATATGTAAAAATGCTTGTTAATGGCAAATCAGAAAAGGCATTTAATATACAAGAGCCATTTCCTCCAAAAGGCAATCCAGCAATAGTAGATACGCTGAAACAGCTGTCATATCTCACATATGGAGGAGATAGAGAGGGAATTGAGGCAAATATAATGAAAAAGTATAAAAAGTAAAAAATATTATATTACAACAAAAAACAGCTCAATATCTCAAAATTACTTTCCAAGAAGTTCATCAACAACTGATTTAACCACATCTCCATCCGCCTTGCCTTTGAGATCCTTCATGAGAGCTCCAATAAAAAGTCCAGCTTTTGTTTTGTCATTTATTCCAAGCTCTGCCATTTTTTCAACCGCAATTAGCATGACATCTTCTCTTTTCATCATGGCTGGTAGATAGGCTTCGAGTATAATGAGTTCTGCCTTTTCATCTACCGCGAGATCCTCGCGTCCACCGGCTACAAACTGCTGAATAGAATCCTTGCGTTGTTTTACTGCACGCTGGATGACAGCAAGTGTCTCCTCGTCTTTTAACTCGTCTTGTGGTGTTCGTTCCAACTTAACAAGTTCATTTGTAAAACTAGACATGAGCCCACGAAGTACTCCTACTCGTACCGCGTCTTTTGCCTTCATCGATTCCATCATCTGTGCTTTGATTGTTTGTTGTAGTGTCATATGTTTTTAATTATGAATTAACAGTATCACAATCTTTGTATTTTTGGTAGAATGTGAATATGGACACAACTGGTATTATTTTTGCATCACTTGCATTCATTATTGGTGGAGTTATCGCATATTTTTTGCGACCAAAGGCACAGGAAACCAATGACACGGGACTCAAACTCATTTTACAGCAAATAAACGAACTTAATCGCACTGTTGATCAGAAAATCGGCGAGAGTACGAAACATATGAACGACTCTGTGCGAAGTCAACTCGGGGAGTCGGCAAATCTGATTCGTGAAGTAACAAAAGGGCTCACTAAACTAGACGAGACCAATCGTCAGGTGGTGTCGTTTGCAGACCAGCTTCAAAACCTTCAAGATATTTTGAAAAACCCGAAACAACGTGGAATTCTCGGTGAATATTATCTGGAAACACTTCTCAAAAATGTTCTGGCGCCATCGCAGTATCAGATGCAATATACATTTGCAAATGGCGAAATAGTAGATGCAGTTGTTTTTGTCAAAGACAAAATAATCCCGATTGATTCAAAATTTTCTCTCGAAAATTATAACCGATTGTCTGAAACAAAAGATGTGGCTGAAAAAGAGCGTTTGGAAAAACTATTTGTGAGCGACCTCAAAATTCGTATTACAGAAACATCAAAATACATTCGACCGAGCGAGGGTACGATGGACTTTGCATTCATGTTCATTCCACACGAGGCGATTTACTATGATCTACTTATTAATAAAATCGGCTCAATAGGAGGGGATACAGAAAATCTAATTCAACGCGCCGCGGGTAAACAAAAGGTCATTATTGTTTCTCCAACATCATTTTTGGCATATCTCCAGACCGTTCTCCAGGGTCTTAAGGCAATGCAGATTGAGGAAACAGCCAAGGATATTATCAAACGTGTGGGTGAAATCGGTGAACACCTAAAGAAATACGAGATATACCACAACAAACTTGGTAACTCACTCGAAACCGTTGTAAATCATTACAATGCCTCTGGCAAGGAGTTCAAAAAAGTAGACAAAGATGTCATGAGAATTACAGGCTCATCAATAGACATAGAAACAGTGCTGATTGAGAAGCCAGATACAGAGGAATAGGAGTACTCTCCGAGGTGTTGCAATTTGTATGGCTTTTGTGTAGACTAGGTGAATTATGGAATTTGCAGTAATAAAAACAGGCGGGAAACAATACAGAGTCTCTGCGGGTGAGACAATCAAGATTGAAAAATTCAAGGGCGATTTCAAGGTGGGGGACAAGATCACTTTTGACGAAGTAATGCTCGTAGAAAGCGGGTCTGACACAACTATTGGAACTCCTTTTATTGCTTCTGCAAAAGTCCTCGGAACACTCTCAGAAATCGGCCGAAACAAAACAGTGGATGTCATCAAATACAAACAAAAGAGTCGATATTTCAAGAAAAACGGTCATCGACAGCCTTGGTTCAAAGTGACCATTGATTCAATCAAATAATCTCCAAAAAGCTCCTAATGTGGAGTTTTTTGTTGACAAAAAATGCAGATGTGCTATCCTCTTATCAGAATACCGTTGGTTGATTGCCAACGATAGTCGTGGTTAATTAACTGCCCTCACTTTGGGGCGTGGGCAGTGCAATCCTAAGTTACTCTCCTTGGGTGGGGGTAGGAGAGCAAGGGGTGAGGATTTGTACTCACCCATTGTACTTTTTATTTTGTTTTTTAGCTGCGCCGAGGGAAAGTCTCCCCTCGGCATTTTTTATTGTCTATTCTTCAGAGCATTTTTGATCGTATCAGAATCAGAATACTCGAGTTCTGTACCAGTTGAAAGTCCACGCCCCAGAGTCGAAATTTTAATACTATGTGCCTCAGTTATTGGTTTCAGAATTTGTTTCAAATATGACAAAGTATTCTCGCCCTCTGGGTTATAACTCAAGGCAATAATAATTTCTTTTAATCCATTTGTTGTCCGTTTGGAAATAATATCGAGTAGCTCTTTTTGGCGTATTTTACGTTCAGGAGTTTTTTCTAATATTGGTATTGTTCCACCAAGTACAAAATACAGTCCTGTATAGACCCTTGTCCGTTCAATATTTTCAAAATCAACATCATGAGAAACAATCATGAGGGATGATGTATCGCGGTGAATGTCGCGACAGGTAGGGCACGTATTTGTGTGCCCACCATTTTTTGTAAAAAATCGAAAACACGAGTCGCACATCTGGACATTTGATCGAACAGCTAGGATAAGTTCAGCCAGGTCTTTTGTATATCCGTTTTGTCGAGTCAACAAAAAATACACAAACCGTTTGGCTTGTCGTGGCCCGATACCAGGAAATTCCTTAAATAATTCTATGAGTTTGTCAGTTGAATCCATATGAATATATAAGCAGGATTTGCCTTAAAAATCACTAAACTCTTTTTCGACTCCACCATATTTTGACTTATCCATACTCTGAAACGTTGCTTTTTTGTCGTTGAAAAAGAGATCAATTTTACCTGTCTCACCATTACGGTGCTTCTCTATCAGAATCTCGGCAATATTTGTGCGTTCTGCTTCATCTTTGTATTTGTCCTCACGGTGAATAAAACAGACTAAATCGGCATCCTGCTCAATAGAACCAGAGTCACGGAGGTCAGAAAGGCGTGGTCGGCCTCCACGTTGCTCTACAGCACGAGATAGCTGTGATAGGGCTAAAACTGGTACATCGAGCTCCCTGGCGAGGTTTTTGAGCGACCGAGAGATTTCTGTTACTTGCTGAACCACGTTGTCATTTTTGGTCTGCGTAGGCACCATGAGTTGCAAGTAGTCCACAATAATAAGTCCGAGACCCTTTTCGCTTTTCAGTCTGCGTGCGATCGAACGCATTTTGAGAATATTATTTCCCGGCTGGTCATCAATGTAAATTGGGGCTTTATTGAGTTTATCGAGTGCCTCTCGGATCGCATCAAAGTCGTCCTGACGAGACAGTTTACCAGTTCGTAGTTTCCATGCATCCACATTTGCCTGGGCTGCAAGCATACGATCTACAAGTTGTTGCGAAGACATTTCGAGAGAAAAAATACCAACAGGTGTACCGTGATTTACCGCAGTCTGGCGAGCAATATCGAGAGCGAGTGATGTTTTTCCCATACTTGGACGAGCTGCCAGAATGATCAGGTCGGACTTTTGAAGACCAGATATTTTGTTGTCCAAATCAACAAACCCAGTCGGAATTCCACGCATGCCGACACCATCTGTATGTAATTTTTCGAGACGTTCAAATGCTTCTGCGAGTTCGTCTTTGATCGGGATAAATTTATGTGCGGTGTTGTAATTTGTGACTTCAAATAGTTTTTTTTCTGCATCGTCGAGCATAGATTCAAGGTCAGTGTTTTCGTCATATCCCATTTGCGATATGTGATCCGATGCGTCGATGAGGCGACGCATCATGTATTTTTTTTGTACGATTTCTGCGTAGTACGCAATATTTGCAGAAGAGGGTACGGTGTTCACAATATCAGCGAGATACGTGTTGCCACCAATTTGGTCGAGCCAACCTTTTTCCTTTAGCCGAGTGGAAACAGAGAGCATGTCGATAGGTTGGCGTTTTACAAACAATTCCATCATCGCATCATAAATAATGCGATGCTTGTCAGAGTAGTATGAGTCGAGTGAAATCTGATCGGTAATGTCGTACAGTGCCTCGGGGCGTAGCATGATGGATCCAAGAAGTGCCATCTCGGCATCGAGGTTTTGTGGCGGTATTCTGAATCGGTTTTGAGTTGTGTCGGACATGCAGACATTCTAGCATGAGGGCTTTTATTTCTACTATTTACAAAAAGTTCATAAACTGGGGAAAAGGTGTGATTTTTGCACAACAAAAATCACGCACCAAAAATATCTTGCTATAAAGCAAATGATATTTTGGGGCGTTGGAGAGTGGAATTTTAATCTCCTCTCAGCACATGTGTTTCCATCGCCGGAATAAATCCTTGCTAGGATTTTTCCTCGCACTCCTGTCTACACGCAGTCCGTGATGCGCTGGAAATACATGTGCCTCAATGAGATTAAAATTCTCAGTGGTGAAATAAAGTAGGTGATATAAACAGTAGACCGCCGACTCCCACAAAAGGGGAGTCGGCGGTCGGATGATTACGCTGCTGCGGCGGAAGTCGCGGAGACTTGCGGCTTCTGGGAAATTTCGTTACTGGCTTTGATTGCGGTTGGGCGTGCCCACTGACCACAATCACTTTGAATGACTCGACCGAAGAATTTTGGATGGCATCGTGTCCAACCAATGCCGTTTATGCTAGAAGCAAAAACGTCACCTCTTTGCAAAATGTCACCTTTCTGAAGTCTTCGGCCAACGATTATTTCGTCGGTATCGGGGTGGTGCAATTCCGTAATCATTTAGTATTGAGCCTCCACCATTAATCTAATCAAACTATGCCAAATGTGTCAACATGAGAAATCTGTGGATTACTTGTGACTCACGAATGTGTCATTTGCCTCATCCGTAACAACGTATCCCATTTCCTCGATTTGCTGTCGCAGTTCGTCACTACGTTCAAAATCTTTTTCTTCTCGTGCCTTGCTACGGAGTTCTACAAGCTCTAAAACTTCTTCTGGTATCACTTGCTCCTCGACTATTTTATCCAAATTGAGTCCGAGCACTGTATCAAACTCGTAAATAATTTCGCGTTTCTGGTGGAGTGGAATCAAATCATTTTTCATGATTTCCCATACGAGTGCGATTGCTCGAGGTGTATCCAAATCATCATTTATGTGCTCAGTAAATTTGGTGCGATATATTGAAATAAGATCTGTGTTATTAGATGTACTATCTGATTGTGGATTAGTGTTATGCAGTGCATGTTTTAGTTTGTGATACGCAGTGTTGCTACCTATGAGTGCCTCCCAACTGAATTCAATGGGCGATGAATATCGTGCAGTGAGCATCAGATATCGGTAGGCCAGCGGGTGAATACTTTTTTCCAAAAGTGTCTGAATTCGCAAGAAATTTTCGCCGGATTTTGCCATTTTTTCACCACCTATTTTGTAGTAGGCATTGTGCATCCAGTAGTGTACAAATGGCGCGTGATTTGCGCATACTGACTGTGCGATTTCATTGTTGTGATGAACTGGTATGTGATCAATACCACCCGTGTGTACATCAAATGTCACCCCCAGAAGACTTTTGGACATTGCGGAACACTCTATGTGCCAGCCAGGGAATCCAACACCCCATAGCGACTCCCATTCCATTTCACGTTTGGTATCTTTTGGACTAAATTTCCACAATGCAAAATCAGTTACATTTTTTTTCTCTGCATTCACACCGATTCGTGCACCTTCTTCTAGTCCAGACAGATTGATATGACCAAGTTTGCCGTACTCAGGAAATTTGGCAGTATCAAAATAAATTCCATCAGATGTTTTATATGTATATCCATCATTCTCGAGTTCCTGAATCATTTCGATCTGTTCTTGGATGTATTCTGTCGCGAGTGGAAATTCGATTTTCTCACGAGGAATGTTGAGACTGTCTAGATCATCAAAAAAAGCTTGTGTATAAAACTCGCTGACTTCTTTTGCAGATTTGCCCTCACGACGTGCACCCTTTTCCATCTTGTCCTCGCCGTCATCACCGTCTGAAACAAGGTGTCCGACATCTGTAATGTTTATGACTTGTGTGACTGCATACCCATTGTATTCAAACATTCTCCGGAGTGTGTCAGCAAAAATATAACTACGTAAGTTTCCAATATGTGCATAGTTGTAGACAGTTGGTCCACAGTTGTACATCGAAACCACCCCAGGTGTGATGGGTTTGAAAATATCTTTTTTACCAGAGAGTGTGTTGTGTAAATAAATATCCATACGATTGGTATCCTATAACCATTTTTTGTGTCTAATAAATGAGAGAGTAATAGCAACAGATGCAATCATGATGCCTAGAATAATAAGCGATGCGTGTGGGCCGTTTACGATAGGCAAATCATGTGCACGTATGCCAAATATAACAGCGATCAAGTTGAGTGGAAGAATAATGGAGCCGACAACGGTCAGTTGCTTTATTGTTTCATTTTGTTTTGCAGTCAAAAGAGAATTGTTGGTATCACGAAGTTCACGGAGCATTTCTAGGTTACTGCGAATCGTGGTGCTGATTTTGCGATAATCAACAATTATTGACTCCATATCTTCGCAAAATCTATCACCAAACATTTCTCTACCATTGTGGTGTAATGATTCCAAAATTTCAAAATGTAAATCAGTAACTTTTTTAAAATCTAAAAGTGTTCGAGTGACTTCTGAAATCGATACGACCATTTCGCGTTCTTTGCCAGCAAATATACGACTAGTGATTTCCTCTGTCATGTCCTCGATGTATTCAAACTCCTCAAACATTGCAGAGTAGAGTTCACGGAGTAGGTCAATAAAAATTGCACACGTACGTTTGTCATTTAAATTATTTTCCAAAACCTCTTTAACTTCGAGTGTTTTTCCGTATTTGTGAAATGCATCAATCGTATCGTACCGTGCGGTGATGAGAAGGTTTTTGCCGATGATGAAATCTACTTCTTGGTTTTCGTCAGTTCCATGTGTGTGTTTGAATGCGGGAAAATGGAGGATGCAATACACATATGTGTCGCGATACTCGATGCGTGCTTTGCGAGTTGCGGATGTTAGTTCTTTTGCAATGAACGGGTGGATTTTGTATGTATCCATCAGTTCACCAATCTCCTCGGGTGTGCCGTGGTCTACGTCTACCCACGTTTCGCTATCATATGTATATCGTGTGATCATAATATATATAGTATATATGAGTAGGTAAAAAAGTGAAATGTAAATTTTAATTTGACCCACACATTCAATTCTGAGATAATGGGAATCAATGAGAAAATTTTTTGAAATACGTGCGTATGTGTTTGGTGCTATTCTGATTGTTGCCGGAATATTTTTTTTCGGGTTTTATGTTGGTCAGTATACACAGTCAAATTCTAATCGGGTTGTGGGTATCACAAACAAAATAGCCACTGACACACCTACAACAGTTGATTTCGAGCCATTTTGGAAAGCATGGCAGGTGATAAATGAAAAATATGTGCCGACCAACAGTACAACTACAGACAGAGTGTCTGATCAGGCGCGCGTGTATGGTGCAATCGAGGGTATGACCGAGGCACTCGGCGATCCGTACACAGTTTTTTTCCCACCCGTTGAGTCAAAAACATTTAACGATGAAATAAGTGGCAATTTTGAGGGAGTAGGAATGGAGGTGGGTATTCGTGATGGAGTGCTCACGGTCATTTCTCCACTCAAGGGCACTCCTGCATTTCGTGCTGGCATAAAATCTGGTGACAAAGTTATTAAAATAAATGACACAATCACATCTAAATTGAGCACAGAAGAGGCAATCACTCTCATAAAAGGCAAAAAGGGAACCGAAGTAAAATTCACCATTGTTCGTGATGGTGTAAAGGATCCACTTGTTGTTTCTGTCATACGCGACACGATCGAAGTGCCAACAGTAGATACAGAAACCAAAGGCGATGTGTTCATTATTCATCTCTATAGCTTTTCTGCTACATCACCAAATTTATTTAGAAATGCACTGCGTGAGTTTGTAGAATCAGGCAAATATAAACTCGTGATTGATCTGCGTGGAAATCCGGGAGGATATCTGGAGGCTGCTATAGATATGGCAAGTTGGTTCCTGCCTGCGGGGAAGGTAGTTGTGCAAGAAGATTTTAGAAACGCACAGGATGCCCAGGTATACAGAAGCAAGGGCTACAATATATTTAATGATAAACTGCGACTCGTCGTGCTCATAGATGGCGGATCAGCAAGTGCGTCTGAAATTTTGGCGGGCGCACTACACGAGCAAGGTGTAGCAACTCTCGTTGGAACCCAGTCATTTGGCAAGGGTTCTGTACAAGAGCTAGTCAAAATCACTCCGGATACATCGCTCAAGGTGACTATCGCAAAATGGCTCACACCAAACGGAACATCTATTTCTCATGGGGGACTGACACCAGACACTGTGGTCAAACTAGACGAAAAAGAATTCCTCAAGGGTAATGATACTCAGATGCAAAAGGCGATCGAAATACTCAATAAATAAATTTCTGAAATCATTTCTACACGTTTGCTTTTTCTCTACATTTTACACATTTACACCCGATTGGTTTTAGGATTTCGTCAAAATATTCCTTGCCGTAGTCATACGTTAGCTCTTCGCCGGGCAGTATTTTGCGTTTAGAATAAATATAGATATGTTGTTTGACGATCTCCACTTCACAGTTTGGTCTACAGGAATGATTCACATATTTCGCAATGTTTTCAGGAATATTTCCATCAATCCATTTCTTTTCAGTAATTTCAAATAAGTATTTACTCCGTGATGTGTATTGCATTTCCGGTGGAATTTCACGGCCAATATATTCAATAATTCGCACACCTTTTGGGATTGATTCGAGAGCAAACAGCCCTTTTCCAGTTATCGATTTTCCAACTCGCAACTGATATTTTGCAGTTTTAGGTCTCTGTTCTGTATTTTTCATAGGTTGCATTGTAATATAAATCAAAAAAGAGCGCTATTTTTTCATATTCTAGACTTTTTCATATTCCAAAACCGTGCTACTATACCCCTATGAAAATAATATTACTGAAAGATGTACCCAAAATTGGCAAAAAATATGATGTAAAAGAAGTAGCAGACGGATATGCACTCAATTTACTTATTCCCCGAGAACTGGCGGTTATTGCAAGTCCTCAGGCGGTTATAAAAGTTGAACAACTCAAGGAAAAAGACTCTGCAGAGAAAAAAATTCAGGCTGATTTGCTGGTAAAAAATCTAGAAATGATAAAAGGTCTAAAACTTACTCTCAAAGAAAAAGCAAACGAAAAAGGTCATTTGTTTGCTGGCGTAACGCGAGAAGTTTTGACTGCAGAAATTTTGAAAACTACACGACTGAATCTTGATCCGGCGTATGTTAGTCTCGAGAAACCAATAAAGGAAGTTGGCGAACACAAAGTCATGATTGAAGTAATGGGCAAAAAAGCAGAGTTTACAGTGGACATCCAGGCGAAATAGTTTTTTCTCCAAAAACAGTATTGTGGATGCATGTGAGGAACATACCTGGTATGATTAATTCATATTATTTATTTGTGCACATTTTTATGATTTACATAATTTTGATTATTTTGGTGGTTCTTGTTCTGATAAAGATCTCAAACTTGAGTACTTCAGTGCAAGTTCTGCAGTCTGAAGTAAAAAATTTGAAGAAAAAAAAGGGTCTTGAGGCAGGAACAGTTTCAAGTAATCAAACTATGTACGATGCGCCGACACTCGGTGCAATACATGAGGAACAGACTGTGCCGATGCAAAATATTCCGCAATCGGTCAATGCCGAGCCCGAGTTTCACCAAGAAAATCAAATCTCTGCCTGGTTTAAAGAGAATCTAATTTTGAAGATTGGTGTGATTATGATTTTGGCTGGCTTCGGATGGTTTGTTAGTTACGCTTTTGCACAAAACTGGATTGGGCCGGTTGGCAGAATCACGCTCGGAGTTGTTGTTGGTGTACTTACTACACTTTTTGGTACTATTCGACTTGGAAAAAATAAAACGCAAGGTGTTGCATTTACTATCCTTGGATCTGCACTTGTTATTATGACACTTCTTGCAGGGCAGTATTTCTATGGATATTTCTCGTATCTTTCAGTTTTAATCATGGTATTTGTTATTTCATTGTACGTTAGTATTTGTGCCGCATCGTATTCATTCGAAAACTTGGCAGTGTATGGACTACTTGTTTCGCTTTTTGCTCCGTATTTATCGCATACAAGCAATATAGACCCTGTCACACTCTACTTGTATCTTCTTATTGTTTCAATCACAACTATTTGGATATCCGGCGCCAAAAATTGGCGGATAATTATTCCAATCGGCATCACAGGAATCTTATTTTATAGCCTTCCATTTTTCTTTGAAGGTGTAGGAGGACTTATTGTAACCACAAAATACGCAATATTGTTCATAGTGTACACAATATCTGTGCTATATCTCGTTATTAATATATACAGCATTATCAAAAATCAGACACGGGTTAGCACTGGAGATGTGTATTTGACTATTGTGAACACGATGATCCTCCTTGGGTTTACTGTGACTGTAGTGCCAACAATATATCAGAGTCTCGTTATTGCAGGGTGGATGCTTGCATATGCTTTGACCGGATTCGTTGTGTATGAAAAAACAAAAAATGAAAAAATGTTCTTTATTCATTCACTCATTTCAATTCTTCTACTTGCCATTGCAACATCTATCGAACTCAGTGGTCAGACTCTCGTGATTGCTTTCAGTATTGAATCGGCAATTATTGCGGTAGCTTCATTTGTTGTCACAGGTAAAATTAAAATTGCAAAGGATTTTGGAATACTCATGATTGTCCCTCTCTTACTTACGCTTCCGAGTTTCATTTCATCTAAATGGCAAACCGGCATATTTCATTCCGATTTTGCTGTACTGTTAGTGCTTGCGGTACTATTACTCGTACTGGGTATTTTTTACAAAGCCAATGATGATGACACACACTCAGTTTTCAAGGTACACCACTTGTCATTTATTTTGGCTACATTTTATATATATTCAATTATATGGCTGTCATCTCACTATATATTTATGAATAGTGACATGGGTGTTTTTGTCTCTCTCCTTGTCTTTACGGTTGTGGGACTTGTTACGCATTTTGTTGGCTTGTTCAAACATCATATTGTTATGAAAAAATATGGTATGACACTTCTTATTCTTATAGTTATCAGATTGATATTTGTTGATGTTTGGAACATGGAGCTGTCACTACGCATCATTACATTTGTTGTCCTTGGTGTGCTGTTTATTAGTACCGCTTTTATTTCAAAGAATCAGAATAAGGTCGTATCACAATTCAACTAACACAATGAAAAAAAATCTATATATCCTTGGTGTAGTAATATTAAGTGGTGTATTGTCTCTATCGCAAGTTGTTGCTCTAGAATGGACTCCAGTAAAAAAAGTTGATCAGTCAGTTAACTTGAATTTGTTTAAATTATTTGCATCATATGCGGACATTTCTGTTCCGCCACTTGTTGTTCCAAAAATTGTGGAAGTGGATTTTAGTATAAATAACGCACTTGGAAATATATTTGGAGTGTACGACAGCACAAATGGTACCTTTGTTCCAAATGCACTTACTCTTAATGAGCCGAACAAACTGATGGCACAGAGTGCGTTTGAAGTTGGCACCAATAAAAATATGAGTAGTTTGTTTGATGCAAACTATTCAACAACAGAGACCTTGTATCTGAACAAACAAGATTCTGGAGAAGTGACAATGCAAGTGGAATTTCCATCCCTAATACAATCTAACACTGTTACGCTTCAGCTTGGAAGCTATGTAACATTGCCATATGCAGTCACACTTAAAGCCGTGGTAAATAATTCTGAGGTTGTGATACTAAACAGATATAGACCCATATCGTCAGTTATAAACTTTCCAGCTACCGCCGCACAAAAATGGATTATTACGCTTGAATATTCACAGTTAGTTTCCATTTCAGGTATACAGTTCAATAATTTACTGGATACAACATCAAAAAAATCTATTCGTTTTTTGGCATTACCAAAAACAAGTTACAGAATCTATCTCAATCCTGAGACAGCTGTTCAAAACTATGCTGATTCTGAGGAAAGACCAAACTTGTATAATGATACGAATGTGTTACAAGTTGGTTTTGCAAACGTAGTTTCAAATCCAGCTTTTGTTCCAAATGATTATGATGCAGATGGAATACCAGATGCAAAAGACAACTGTCTAACTTTGTCAAATCCTGATCAAAAAGATACCGATAGCAATAATGTGGGCGATGTTTGTGATGACTATGATCATGATCAGATTATAAATAGTAAAGATGATTGTCCAAACGTATCGAACTATACTCAAAAAGATACAGATGGTGATGGTATAGGGGACGCATGTGATGCTGATGAAAGCAGGTTGACAGAAAAATATCCCTGGCTCGTTTGGACAGGTATCAGCTTTGCTTTTCTTGTCTTTGTATCACTACTATTTATTGCTGGAAACAGGATGAGAAAAAATAACGAAAATAGTCAGACTCCACAGGTTTAAAAGTTTCTCTCATATGTAAATACAGAACTCAAAAAAACACCAGGGATTTCCTTGGTGTTTTTATTATGAGTGTTTAGATAACACTGACAACTTTCTTTACTTTAATCTTGTTGTCGAAATGCATTTTACGTTTGGTGCTAAATGTAATAGTACCAGGAACAAGTGCAAAGAGAGTGTGGTCTTTACCCATACCTACATTTTTACCAGGCAACACATCTGTGCCTCGTTGACGGATTATTATGGAGCCTGCCTGTGCCACATCTCCCTCGGTGATTTTAACACCCAGGTACTTTGGTCCCGAGTCTCGGCCGTTTTTTGTTGTTCCTGCTGACTTTTTATGTGCCATTTTTGTGTATTATATGATAAAATCTAGTGGTATGAGTATAAATGATTTGCTAGAAAAAGTAAAGTCCGGTGTCAACACTCCAAATTCTCTCTATCGGTGGATTCTCCTCGTGGTTGTTGCCTCAATTTTCTTTGGACTTGGCCGACTTTCTGTTCTCGAGGAGTCACAAACTCCACTACGTATTCAATACGCAAATGAGAAAATGTCGGGAATGGTCGCGGTCAGCCTCAAAAGCGAAGAAAATGCCACACCTACAGTTATTCCAACCCCAGTTATAGATCCAACAGTTCAAAATCAGGGTGGGGGAGTAATAGGATCAAAATCCGGTAAAAAATACTATTTTCCGTGGTGCGGCACAATAAAACGTGTTAAACCTGAAAATCAGGTACCATTTGCATCAATTGCAGATGCACGAAAAGCTGGATATCTGCCAGCAAAAAATTGTAAAGGTTTGGAATAATTTTTATAAAAATTCGTTGTTTCGGTGGTCTATCTATGATACAGTGTAACAGAAGACATTTTACTAATTAGTATTTTTCACATGCAAGTAAATACATTTATTGAACGAGTTAAAAGTTTTTTTACAAGAAAAAGAATCATATGGACGGTTGTGATTCTCGTAGTAATTTTCGGTGGGTATTTGCTATTTGGTAAAAAAAATACTGGTAGTAATATTCAAACTGGTACGGTCGCACGCGAGGATATACAAAAAACAGTTCTAACTACTGGTCAGGTAGTCAGTGAAACTGATTTAAGTTTGAGCTTTCAGGCAAATGGTGTGGTACGAAGTGTGCGAGTAAAAGAGGGTGACCAGGTGTATGCGGGTCAGATACTCGCTACTCTTGATCAAGGCAGCCTACTCGCAAGTCTCGAAAGTGCTCGGGGTTCACTTGCCCAAGCACAGGCAAACTACGATAAAATTCGCGGTGCAGCAACAACACAGGATATTGCAGTTAGCCAGGCAGCTGTTGATATTGCTAAAACAACTTTAGAAAATGCAAAGCAAAACCTCGTAAATCAACTTTCGACTGCGTACAACAATGCAAACATTGCAGTACTTTCTGCTACAAATAATTTATTTTCTAATTCGCAATCAAACAACCCTCAATTTGGTGTTTCTGGAACAGTTCAAACAAATACCCAGGCTGTTTCTGATCTCAATAATTTACGTGTGAATATAAATGTGATGTTATCTACATGGCAAAGTGAAATTGCAAGTATTACCGACTCAAATACCGATCAAGTTGTTAGCGATACAGAAAAAAATCTCACCACTATTGGTACATATTTATCAAATATTATTACTATACTGACATCGTATACACAGTCATCCTCTAGTGGTGGTCAAACGGCTATGACAAGTGCACAAACAGCAGTCACATCTGCAAAAGCAACTATTGATACAGCATATTCAACCGTCACAACATATACCCAGGCTGTTCGAAGTGCACGTTCGTCTCTGGCACAAGCAGAAGCAACACTGGGACTAAAGCAAGCACCTGCGCGACCAGAGGATATTGGAATTGCAGAGGCACAAGTACTGTCTGCGCAAGGTCAAGTTCATATGGCAGAAGCAGCACTGAATAATACTCTGATTGTGGCACCTATTTCAGGCACTGTTACACTCGTAAATATCAAGCTTGGGGAACAAGCTCAGCCAAGCAAAGAGGCAATGAAGCTTTTGAATGTGAGTGAATTGCATGCAGAGGCATCTGTAAGCGAAGCAGACATTGCCTCTGTCGTAGTGGGACAGACAGTAGACAATACATTTGATGCACTCGGTCCAGACAAACATTTTGATAGTAAAATTTTGACTGTAAATCCTGCGTCTACGGTTGTTTCTGGCGTTGTAAATTACAAAGTGACCGCAAGTCTGCCCAATATCCCAGAAATAAAGCCGGGTATGACAGCCAACATGACGATTAAAGTTGCAGAGAAAAAAGATGCACTTGTTGTTCCATCGTCAGCGATTGTAAATAAGGATGGCAAAAAATATGTCAAAGTAATTGATGATCCAAAGAAAAAAACATATCATCAGGTTGAGGTTTCAACGGGGCTTGAGGCGGATGGTGGACTTACTGAAATCACATCGGGTCTTTCTGTAGATCAGCCCGTGGTAACATATATTAAACTGTAGGAATATGTCTCTCATCAAAATTGAAAATCTTAGAAAAGAATATGTAAACGATGGAATTCCAACTTCGGTACTACACGGTGTAAATTTCTGCATGGATGTTGGGGAGTTTGTGGCAATTATGGGGCCATCGGGATCTGGTAAATCTACACTCATGCATATTTTGAGTTTTCTCGATCGGCCATCGTCTGGACTATATGAATTTGAGGGAGTTGATACTACTAGTTTTAGCAAGGACTATCTTGCAAAATTGCGTAACGAACGTATTGGATTTGTCTTTCAGTCATTCAACCTTCTCGCTCGTACTACAGTACTCGACAATGTAAAACTCCCACTTATATATAGTACAAAGAAAAATCATGATGATCTTGCCAAAAAGGCTCTTGCCGATGTTGGCCTATCTCACCGATTAGGTTTTTATACAAATCAAATTTCTGGAGGAGAAAAACAACGTGTGGCAATTGCACGTGCGCTCGTTTGTGATCCTGCAGTTATATTTGCAGATGAACCAACGGGAAACTTGGATTCAAAATCTGGCAACGCTGTGCTCAATATTTTGCAAGAATTAAATGCCAAAGGACACACAATAATTCTAGTTACCCATGAAATGGATACCGCAAATCATGCAAAACGAATTATTCGCATCAAGGATGGTTTGATTGTGGGTGATGAAAAAGTTTTACATCGTACAATTGCGACCGCAGATGGAGATTTGAAAAAATAATGGACTTTATTTCAACAATACGCATGACAATCCGAAACCTACTCGCTAGAAAAGGGCGATCGTTTTTAACTATGCTCGGTATTGTGATTGGGGTTGCAGGCGTAATTATTATTATTTCACTCGGTGCCGGCGCACAGTCACTCGTTCTCGGGCAGGTCAACAAACTTGGTTCAAATCTTCTGAGTATTCAGCCGGGTAAAAGTGATACAAACGGCCCACCAGCTGCAGCATATGGAGTTGTCATCACTACACTCATAAATGCAGATGTGGATGCACTCCGTTCTCCAGCCCAGGTTCCACATGCACAGGCAGTCAATGCTGTTGTGCGTGGATCTGCGACAGTAACATGGCAGAACAAAACTGTTGATACTAATTTTGTTGGAACAGATTCTGGATATTCAGATGTTGTTAATTTCACTATGCACGAGGGCGCATTTATGAGTCAGTCGGAAAACGAAGGTTCATCAAATGTTGTTGTGCTTGGATCAACTGTTGCCGACGAACTTTTTAGTGATTCTGGCGTTGATCCTGTTGGACAGGTTATTAAAGTAAGGAGTAGTTCACAAAAGGAGGCCGGCGGGATTCCACTTCGAGTGTCTGGTGTTATAAATCAACGCGGAAGTGCATTTTTTCAAGACCAGGATGATCAAATATTTCTTCCGCTTGCGATTGGTCAGACTCGACTCCTTGGTATACATCACCTCCAATCAATCAATGTAAAAGTTGATTCAGCAGAGAATGTTGAGGAGACGATATCAGATGTTACAAATGTACTCAAACAGCGTCATCATATTTTGACGGACGACAATATTGATTTTACTGTTCGTAACCAAGCAACTGCGGTTGATATTTTGAAAACAATTACGAGTGCCCTCAGCCTATTCCTCACCTCTATGGCGGCAATCGCACTTGTCGTGGGAGGTATTGGGATTTTAAATATCATGCTCGTAACAGTAGCCGAACGTACTCGCGAAATTGGACTTCGCAAGGCAGTTGGAGCAACAAATAAAATGATAATGAAACAATTTCTCCTCGAGGCAGGTACACTCACATCGATTGGTGGGCTCATCGGTATTATTGTTGGAATTATTATGTCGTATCTCATGGCGGTACTCATGAAAAAACTTGGATATGATTGGGATTTTGTAATTTCTATTACATCTGTGGTCCTTGCAATCGGGGTTTCAGTATTGACAGGAGTGGTGTTTGGATTATACCCGTCATTCAAGGCGGCCAAGCTTGATCCGATTGATGCCTTACGGTACGAATAAATTATAAAAATTATGAAACTCGTCGAAACAAAATTTTTAAACTTACACACATGTTAAAAGCTCTCAAACAATCATTTAAAGCACTTTCTGCAAACAAAGGCCGAACAAGCTTAACTATGCTTGGCATTGTTATTGGTATTGGTACGGTTGTACTCGTACTCACCGCAGGTGCTGGGTTTCGCAGTCTCATAGACGCACAGGTTGCAACACTCGGTAGTAACACACTGTTTGTACAGACTCGTGTTCCTCCCACAACCAAAAATCGTGCTGCAGGTGGAGGAGGTATGGACGCAGCATTTACTGGTGTTATTATTTCCAGTTTCAAACAACGAGATTTGGATGAAATAAAAAAACTTGGAAATGTAGTCGGGGATTACGGCATTGTCACTGGGCAAGCGGTTGCGAGTTATCGAGCTAACAAAAAAACTGCAATCTACTATGGTGCATCTGCAGATCGTTTTAGTATTGATCAAGGTATATTAAGTAGTGGTAGATTTTACACTCAAGCCGAAGATACTGGTGGGGCACAGGTCGTGATTCTCGGTAGCAAAATCGCAACAGATTTATTTGGGCAGGATAATCCAGTGGGAAAACTTTTGCGGATCGGTACACTCAATTTTCAGGTCATTGGCGTGTACAAACCACAGGGAGCACTGAGTGGAAATGATGACTTGCTATTTATGCCCATCGTGACAGCACAGAGAAAAATGCTCGGGATCGACTATTTATCGGTTGGGATTGTGGCACTCAAAGACATCAAATCAAGTGATGCAACTGCCGAAGAAATCAGACTGCTCCTTCGTAAAAATCACTCGATTACTGATCCAAACAAAGACGACTTTACGGTAAAAACGCAGGCCGATGCTCTCGCCACATTCAACACTATTTTTAGTGGAATTACATATTTACTTATTGCTATTGCGACGATTTCCCTCATCGTCGGTGGTGTGGGAATTATGAATATAATGTACGTTGTTGTTACCGAACGCACATCTGAAATTGGTCTGAAAAAAGCACTGGGGGCAAGGGAATCAGATATTTTAAACGAATTTCTACTTGAGGCAGTTCTTGTGACAGTATTTGGAGGGATAATAGGAATTATTGCGGGGTCATTTCTCGGATTTGTAGTTTCTCTCATTGCAAAATCTGCAAACCTTGCCTGGAATTTTTCAGTCCCTGTTTCTGGTATCGTGCTAGCGTTTGTAGTATCTGCTGCTATTGGAATATTTTTTGGAGTGTTTCCAGCACGTTCTGCAGCTCGTATGGATCCAATTGAGGCACTCCGTTATGAATAATTGCAAGTAGATTGCTTTTTATATATTTTGTGCTAAAATTTTTTTATGAATGAAATCTCGAATGAATCTGATACGGGTAATCCGTACACTATTATTCTTTTCTACAAATACACACACATAGAAAACCCAAATGAGTTTCGGGATGCTCAACGAAAACTGTGTGAAAAACTTGGACTTACTGGTCGTATTATTGTTGCTCACGAGGGTATAAACGCCACTCTTGAAGGAAAAACAGAAAATATTAATGCATATCTGAATGAATTCCTGGGTGATTTGCGATTTGCTGATACTCATATTAAAAAAAGTAATGGAATTGGAACCGCATTTCCAAAATTATCAGTAAAATCTCGTCGAGAGATTGTTTCTCTGCATTTACACGAGGACTTTAGCCCGACAGAAGTGACCGGTGTGCATTTGAAGCCAGCTGATCTGAAACAATGGTTTAAAGATGGAAAAGATTTTGAAATAGTGGACATGCGAAATGACTACGAATACAGTATTGGCAGATTCAAGGGATCTGTACTACCCAAACTGCAGAATTTTCGAGACGTACCCCGCGTTCTTTCTGAACTCGAACCACTTAAAGAAAAAACGGTAGTAGCTGTTTGCACGGGTGGTGTCAGATGTGAAAAGGCTTCTGGATTTCTCCTTAAAAATGGATTTAAAAATGTCTATCAACTCGATGGTGGAATTGTTTCGTACATGCAGGAATATCCAGGGCAGGAATTCGAGGGATCACTCTATGTTTTTGATAAACGCATAACCATGAGTTTCGACAGTGACGAGCAACATATAGTGATCGGAACCTGTCAAAAATGCAACACCTCATCAGAGAGATACGTGAACTGCAAATGGCCGGAATGCAATAAACATTTTATTTGTTGTGAAATTTGTTCAGAAAATGACGGAAAATCATTTTGTAGCGAAGGGTGTAAAGAAAAAATGATTATTTAATATTAGTGTATTTAATTTGTTCGGCACCTTTATGAAAAGAAATTTCCATTACTATTTTCCTCTTGTACTTCAGAAAATTGGTTATGTTATTTTTCTAATATTACACGAGGTGTTTGTCAGATTAGAAATACGAGACACAGAAAATATACAAAATCTCACTTCTCCAATCATCCTTGCGACCAACCATACAAGCGAACTCGATGTAACCGCATTACCTCTCATTTTTCCAATGTTTTCAAAAATATTTCCCATTTATTTTGTCACAAACCAAACTGAAAAATATCGAACATTTGGATGGAGAAGCTATATATACGGGGGAGTTTTTTTTAACTGTCTGGGGGGATATGCAGTGTATTCCGGTCACAAGGACTATGCAATGTCGCTCGAGGATCATATAAAACTCCTAAAAAATGGCCAAACACTTTGGATTGCACCAGAAGGCAAGAGAACTCGTGATGGCAATATGAATCCCGCACGTGGTGGGCTAGGGTTTCTGGTCCATACAACTCAGGCGGTAGTTCTGCCCATTGCAATCAATACATTTTTCAATATGTCATTTTGGGATTTCATTACATTTAAAAGAAAAGTTGTTATTACTATCGGAAAACCGATGAAACCCGGCGAAATAATAAACATAAACAACCCAACAGTTACTGATTTTCGAGAGGGAAGTCAGAGGGTATTGGATAGGATACACGGGATGATGTAAAAAAGTTCATGCTTTTTATTTTTGTATAAAAAAAGGCCGACGCGCTCCACACAATGTGAGAGACAAACGTCGGCCTGGCGGAGGGGTATAGCGATATGTAATCTCCATATCCCTCCTAGTTTACTAACTGCTGCGACATTGTTTGAAAACGTGCTTGTTGTGAGTTATCGCTACCCACAGTACCTTCGACACGTGTCGGTTCGGGATCGATTGCAGACGGTCCAGGAACAACAAAGTTGACCTGATACAATCCCGGAAATTCAGGAGAAAGTACGGCAACCACTTCCGTAGCCTGTCTCCCTCCAATAATGAGCGTCGGCTGAATCGTTGTGTAGCAGACCTTTCCAGGTGCCACACCAGCCTTTAACTCAGGGCAATTCGAGGTTCTGCCCAAACCAGTGACCCACAGTGTGTTATGGGTACCAAGAACGAGTGGGTTATCAGCTGTGATCAACTGATAATTTGAATCAGTCACAATTCCCAGATCGCCGTTCGGAAATACTCCGGGAGATGTGGAAAGTATCGTGACTTGTACACTATTTCCGAGAGTCCCATTGTAGACCACCTGAACCGTTGCGGTCCCAAGCGAAACATCAAAGGGAAACTGGAAGTTAATCTGTCTCGGTGACACATACAAAAGTGGCACACGGACCCCGTTCACTCGTACCTCCACACCCAGAAAACTGGTTGGGAGAGGTAGAGTTTTTACTTCGGAAGTACTTTCGCCAAGGTTCTGCCCATATATCGCAGCAAACATCCCAGGTGAAAGACTTTCGTCTCCAGAAGCAGCGTTTCGCACGCCACCTGTGAAGATCGTAGGTGCGGGAGGTAATACAACCTTTGGCGTGACCTTGACGGTTACCGTGCGGGAATCAATCCCACCGGGTCCGGTCGCGGTCAGCGTGTAGGGCGTAGTTGTAGTCGGGCAAACCGTGGTGGTTCCCGAGAGCTCAACATTGCCGACACCCTGATCGATTTGCACAGTTGTGGTGTTTAGTGTATTCCACCGAGCGATTGTGCACTCACCACTCGTAATCTCTGTTGAGTCGATGGTGAAAGAGTTAACAACCGGTGGAAATGCGATGACTGCACTATACACCTTGCTGAACTTACCAGTGGGATCCGTTTGTGAAAAATAGACCACACCTTTGTCAGACACCGTAGCAACAGCCTGACCAGCAATCTTGAACGTGAATCCACCAGGAAGTGTCTGGCCAGTGCTCGCGAGTACCCATCTCTGTTTAGTTTCAACATCAATGAGCATTAGCTTTGCCCCGGGCGCAGACGAAGTGCTGATGAGAGCATATTTTTTTGAGAGGCCGAGAACAGATGCTGCATTTGTCCCAAACCCATCTGAGTTGTCGTAGATCTGGCTAAATGCACCAGATTTGTATACGCCAACCGAATTGGTGCCATGAAGGAGGAGTTTCTGGTCGTTAAACCAGTCAACCTCTAATCCGCAGCACTTCTCAGTCTTTCCACTGTAGAGCGTGCTCAAGACTCCATCTCGAGCAATAGCGATTTCGCTACTTACCCCATTTACAGGATCAATAGCAAGAATAACGCGAACGATGAACGATCCATCAGCCTGTTTCCAAGCCTCCGAGATCGGGACGGTCAGTTTTGCAACCTCGGTGAGGTCACATACTCCACCATTTGACTTTCCGAGCAAGTAAATGCTCGAAATAGTGCCGTCATTATCCACGAAATACTTTGTCCCGTCAGCAGAAGGATAGGCCCCGTACTGGTTTGACTTGAGGGATCCTGTAGGAAGTCTAAAACTTCCACAGACCTCGGGTACACCAGATTGAAGACTAGCTTGGACAAGAGAGTTTGTCACCCCGGTAACCTTAACTGCAGAATTGCGAGTGTAGGTGGTTGGAGAAAAACTCGCCGTAGTGCCACTTTCTGGGTAGAACCCACCGAGTGACAGGATTGGGGTTGTTGCCCCAAAAGAAATCCCATTGAACGGAAATGCATTGTTATCTTTGAAATTTCCGTTAATGACCTGTAGCGGCGCCGTTGGCGACACTACTTGTTGTACCGTGAGCGCCCCAGAGGCATTTGTGCCTCCGAAAGCCCACAGTCGTCCATCAGACGATACCTTCAATCTGGTTATTAGCCAGGGTGAAGGAAATCCTCCAATGTCCTGAATTTGAACCTGCTGGGCAGATGCCCAGGAGGCGAACATGACAAGGAACATGCATAATCTGAGCATGAAGCTAGACCTCCTGTGCCCATTATACCATAAATCATTATAAATTGGTAGTGAAGGCTAGGAACTTATACACACCCTCCTGGCCACATAATTTTATAATAGTATATTATATAGTAAACCTTATTCATTTTTATACATATGGAACCTATATCAACACCAACTAGACTCAATAAAATTATTGTTTGTGTTCTTATTTTTTTTATTCTTTCATTTATAATTTTAGTTTTATATAAAAATAAAGTTACGTGGTTACAACATACAAGTGATACAGACGTAAATTCTGAAGTTTTAGAAAAATATAGTACTTCAATCTATACGATTCCGAAGATACAAAAAGAAACTCAATTATCTCAGGATGATATTCCAAAGCAAGCAAAATTAATTTTAAATACAACCTCCTTATCAAAATCCAATGCAGTAATCTATACTAATGGAGAAACAGGTTATGAGTTTGAGTATACTATTCCTCAAAAAACTCTGGAGCAAGCTCGAGTTATTTTCTTTGATACGTTGGATAATCAAAAAGAATGGAGGCTAATACAAGCTCGTAAAACTGATGAGGTTGTTATTGTTGATATTGTAAATATATCAAACCCAAACATTAAAAGTACAACCAAAATAACAACAGATGGGAGTAGTGCAATATTTAGTACACAGATTCTTGGTAATTTAAAATAATCATTATGAAATCAATCAGAATATTTTTTATACTTTTTGTATCACTTTTCTCTTTTTTCAGCTATGTTAATACAACATTTGCTGTGACAACAACAGCATGGTGCGCAGTATTTACAAGTCAGGGTTGTAATACCAGTAATGGTGCATCTGGCTGTTTAAATCCTGTTTATAGTACTCAAACATGTTCATGTGATAGTCCATATGTTGCACAATGCGGTGGTCTATCTGAAGCAAGCTTTTCTGGTAGTGGTAATTCTAGTGGGTTCTGTAGAGACGGTAATATTGATCCATCAACGAATCTTGGCGGACTTCAAGCTTGTGGTGCTAGTGGAGGTTGTTACTGTGATTATCAAGGACCAAGTGGTCCTATATGTAGCGATCCTAATGATGCATGTTTTGGACAATCAACATGTTGTCCTGCATCAGGAGGAGGAGGAACACCTGCTGGAACTCAGGATTCATATTTTACTGTGAATGCTAATCCATTACTAATAACTGCGGATCCAAATTCCCCCTATGGTCCATATACAGTGACAATACAGTCGAATGACACCAATCTTACGGGTTCAATTTCGATTACAGAAAGTGGAGGACCTGATGTTGGGACATTTGTATGTGAAAGTTTTGGCCCGGCCCCTGTGTTTTATCATTACACATACACAGGTACAAATCCTCAAGTACCGGCAAACGCAAGAACTACCTGTACGTTTGGTGGAAATTCAGGAAATATAAGTCCTTATATTTATAATATTACATTTACAGGAGTATATTTAAGTAATGGGACACATAGTTCAGAAGCTCCGGTAGTATTACAGGTGAATGCAGTAGCTCCACCAACTCCAACAGGACTTTCTGTTACTCCAAGTGTCACTCCGAGCAGTTGTGGGCAGGATTGGATGAATATTTCTTGGAATGCATCTTCTGGTGCGACGAGCTATCAGGTGTATCGCGATGGAGGAGCAGTACCAGTCTACGATGGTGCTGGATTATCTTTTTCAGATACAGGTTTAGTTCTCGGTTCAACACATTCATACAAAGTTCGAGCAACTAATGCTGTTGGATCATCTGCGCAAAGTGGTGCTGTTTCAAACACTGTCGCTCCAGTATGTCCTGCTATCCCATCACCAACAGCGACTTCAGTCACATGTAACAGCGCAACCAGTGCAACAATTAACTATACACTACCAGCAGGATACACAACTGCAAATGTTCGAGTAAGTAAAAGCAATTCAACATGTTCGTGGCCATCTGATATCGCAGTCACTCAGACTGCTGGCAATCCTGGTTCATACGGTCCATTTGCCGTAGCAGCAAACCAACCAAACTGTTACTGGGTAGAGACTGTTGATTCAACCAAAACTCCATCGTGGAGTGCTGCGGAGGGGTATCATCTATTTACTTGTCCAGCCGCAGCACCAACTGTGGAAGTCGAATCTCCAACAGTTGGCCAAACTGTCTCAGGATTACTCAATGTCAAGGGATATGCAGTTCCATCCAATGAAACAACTATTAATAAAGTAGTATTTGAAACACAAAGTAGTCCAATTGTACGAGCGAGCTCAGATGTAAATCCTAGTTTCTATCCTATTGACAGAACAAGTGTTGCACCAAGTCTTGCGGGTATATACGGATCAGGTGGAACAACACCACGTAATGCATATCCAAATATTGGTTTCCTATATTCCAACTTTGATACGAATTTATTATCGAACGGTGCTCATAATATTATTATTACTGCGTATGATAATGCTGGAAATAGTACTGTCAAAACTATTCCGATTACAGTCAATAATACTACAGCACCGACGGTCAGCCTTTCAGCTGATCCAATAGCAGGAGCTTCACCTCTGAGCACAACACTCACCTGGACTATATCAAACTCTGCTACATCATGTACTGCATTAGGAGGAACATTCGCTGGTAGTAAATCACATGCAGACGGAACACATACAGAAACAGTTACTAACATAACTACACCTACTACATATTCGATTACATGTTCAAATACACTCACTGGAAATACCTCATCTGTTACTGTTACACCGACCACAACAAACACACTTACTGTAATCACTACATATGGCGGTGCAGTCACAAGTAATGATGGGTTTATCAACTGTGGTAGTACCTGTGGTCACACATACTCATCTTGTCCATCAGTCGTCCTCAGTCCTGTTGCAAATCCTCAGTTCAAATTCGTTGCATGGACAGGCGCATGTACTGGATCGGGTGCAACATGTACTGTAGACGTCTGTGCTTCTGCAAGTCAAAGTGTAACGTCATTATTCACTCTTCTACCGATACACTATAACGAGTTTTAGTATTACATTTCATATCCAAAATAAAACATCTGATTAATCCAGATGTTTTATTTTGTATCTAAGTTTTAATTATTATATACTGGGTCTATATATGAAAAATTTTCTAAGTATTCTCAATGATTTTTTTCTAATTCAGAAAGGTAAATATAATAAAAAAAAATCTAGTGAGAATACATTTGCTTTTCTTGTACACTCCAGAAGCTACAAAGATATATATAGAAAATACCCAATATTTAGATATATTCCTGAATCAATTGGACATTATATTATAAATCATCTTTGGCCTATTACACTTTCACAAGTCACTGGTGTTAAATCAGTACATACAAAACAAGAAATTAGAGGGTATGTGTTGGGTATTACCATGACCGCTGAGTATATGATGTCTCACAGAAAAAAGGCATTAAAAAAAATTCGAGATGCACTCTATCTCGCACGAGGAAAAGGAATCAATATTGTCGGTCTCGGAGGACTTACATCGTCTTTATCGGGTGGAGGAACCAAACTTCTTGATATTCCGATTAATATTACAACTGGGCATGCATATACTGCATTTAATGTCACCCAAACTCTCCTCAAAATTCATACTATTATTGGGATTCCGAAAATAGTAACTAAAATTGCGATAGTTGGAGCAGCAGGATCAGTCGGCTCCATGTCAGCATTAATTCTTGCACGAGACCATTTTCCTGAAATTACGCTTGTTGATTTATCAAAAAAACAAGAATCACTTAATAACCTTGTAAAGCAAATAAGATGCTTTAATTCCAATATTATAATCAATATATCAAATTCCATTTCCGATATACAGAAATCTGACTTAATAATTACTGCGACAAATGCGGCTGAAGCTCTAATTACGCCAAATATTGTAAAAGAAGGCATGATTTTTGTGGATGATGCGCAACCATCAGATATTCATCCAGATGTTTTAAAAATGGAAAATGTATTAGTGTTAGAGGCTGGTATTGTAGACACACCTGGAATAAACAGTAATTTTAACTATGGACTTAAGAGTAGAACTGATAATTTTTGTTGTATGGCCGAACTCCTTATTCTTGCATCAAATGAATGGAATAAACATTATGTTATCGATAGAGCAACCATTGAGCATGTGGACTCAATCTCAGCAATGGGGTACAATTTAGGTTTCCAGGTAGCATCCTTCCAAAATTTCCTAGAATCAATATCTGAGAAAAAAATTAATCATATACGAGAGATTATCCGTAAAAAATATGCCCTTCAGTCTTGATTTGATAAACATCCTCATCCTTATTGTCATTATCCTGAATTCGTTTTTAGGTCTATTTATTTTTCTTACAAAACGCGAAAATAAAGTAAACCAATATTTTTTTATATTTTCAATTGCTGCCACTCTTTGGGGTATATGTATGTTTTTGTTTAGAAGTTACGCCGGAGATGAAATTGGAGTATTCTTTTCAAGAATACTATACGTGAGTGCTGCAATTATTCCATATTCATTTTTATATTTCATTGGAATATTTCCTGTTGAAAAATATAGTATTCCCAAAAAGGTATTGTACATACTTGCAATACCTTTTTTGTATATTTGTTACATTTCTCTTGCACCAAACTATCTTATTTACGGAATTACAATACAACAAATAGGAGAACCTGTAATAAATTTTAATCAAAGATACCACGGAATTTACGCTGCGTATATTATAAGCTATTTCTCAGTATGTTATCTGCTTCTATTCATTAAGTATATTAAATTTTCTGGACTCGAGAGATTACAAATTAACTATGTTATTTTTGGAACATTGATTTCAACTATGATAGGTGTAACGACTAATCTCATTATGCCGTATATTCATGATTTCAGTCTTAATTGGATGGGTCAAATTGGAATTGTTGTGATGGTAGCATCGATTTCATATTCGATTTTACGTCATAAATTGTTTGACATGAAGGTTGTAGCTACGCAATTTATTGTATTTATATTGTGCACTGCACTTTTTGCACGAGTACTTTTTTCAAATACTCGACCAGATCTTATCATCAACATTTCATTTTTTGTTATAACTTTAATAATAAGCTTTTTGTTACTTAAAAGTGTTATTAATGAGGTTGAACAACGAGAACGACTTGAAATTCTTTCATTTGATCTAAAGCAAACTAACGACAAACTGGCTGAGGCAAATATTCAGCAGGAAAGCCTTATTCATTTCATTACTCATCAAATTAAGGGGTTTTTGGCAAAATCGAGAGACATATATTCTATGGTACTGGAGGGCGATTATGGAGAAATACCAGACGTATTACGTCCTGTCATGCAGGAGGGGCTAGACTCTGAAACCAAAGGTGTTGCTGTTGTAAAAGAAATTTTGGATAGTGCGAATTTAAAAAAAGGAACAATACAATACCACAAATCCGAACTGGACTTGAAAGAACTTGTACGTGAAGTAATACAGGATCAGAAAAAAAATGCTGAAATTAAAAATCTAAGTATAGAAGCAGAGATTGGGGAAGGGGATTTTACAATGATAGGCGACTCTGACCAACTTACACATGTCATACGAAATATAATTGATAATTCAATAAAATATACACTCGAGGGAGGTTTAACTATTAACTTAAAGCAACAGGACAATTCTATTATATTTACCGTAAAAGACACAGGTGTGGGCGTGACGACAGAGGACAAAGCATCCTTGTTTACTGCGGGAGGCAAGGGCAAAAATTCAATCAAAATTAATGTGGAAAGCACGGGGTATGGGCTGTTTATTGTAAAACAAATTGTAGACGCACATAATGGAAAAATTAGAGTAGAATCCGAGGGACAGGGCAAGGGCACAACATTTACCATAGAGTTTCCAAAAAAGTAAAAACCATGGCATTATCTCTCTATGCCACAGGAATCTAGTTGGGACAGGGAATATAGGAAATCGAAACTACTGACCAAGGAAAATAAGCCTCAAGCAGATGTAGTGCGTTTTTTGACTTTTATAACACAGAAATCACATACTAAATATATTTTACCGAAAAACACATCTGTGCTTGATCTCGGCTCGGGAACAGGACGAAATTCATTTTATTTTACACAGCTCGGCGCGCATGTAATTGGATTTGAGTTTTCCCAAACTGCTATAGATATTGCACAGAAATACGCGAGGGATGCAGGGCTGACGATCAACTATCAGAAACGAAGTATTGGAGCAAAATTTCCTCTTGATTCTGAATCGGTTGATATCGCACTTGATGTAACTAGTTCCAACTCTCTAACACAAACAGAACGTGAACTATTTCTTTCTGAAACTCACAGAGTATTAAAACACGATGGATATTTCTTTACAAAAGCACTGTGCAAAGATGGAGATGAGAATGCAAAATATCTTTTGAAACATTCTCCCGGTCCAGAAAATGATACATACATTTTACCAGATATTGGTGTGTTTGAACGAGTATGGAGTAAAAGTGATTTTATAAACACCTATGAGAAATATTTTAAGATAGTAAACCTCGAAAAGAAAACGAGCTACTCACGTATGAATGACCGTGTATACAAACGAAATTTTTGGATTGTATATATGCAAAAAAGTAGTATGTAGCTAGAAAAATGTATGGGGATTTGCTAGTATGAAGATATGAATAAAAAAACCTTACTTTCTGGTGTTAAACCAACTGGACGTCCGCATATTGGAAACTATTTTGGTGCCATGAAGCAGTTTGTGGATATGCAAAATGACTACAATGCTATCTATATGATTGTAGACTATCATGCACTCAATTTTATTCAGAATAAAGAGGATATGTCGAGAAATATTCTTGACCTCGCACTAGACTATCTCGCTCTGGGACTTGACCCTCAGAAATCAATTATTTTCAAACAATCTGATGTTTCCGAGCATGCAGAGCTTGCCTGGATTTTCGACACTATCACAACCATGCCGTACCTCATGCGAGCACATGCATACAAAGACGCTGAGGCAAAGAATAAAGAAATAAGTGTAGGAGCATTTAACTACCCAATGCTTATGGCTGCAGATATTTTGCTCTATGACACAGATATTGTTCCGGTGGGACAGGATCAAAAACAGCATGTCGAATATGCACGTGATACCGCACAGAAATTTAATTTCACATTTAGAGCCGATACATTCAAACTGCCAGATGTGCAGATACTAGAAGAGGTAGCAGTCGTGCCTGGCACAGACGGCCGCAAAATGTCTAAAAGCTACGGAAATACTATTCCGCTTTTCGCTACCACGGAGGAAATTACAAAAGCAGTCATGTCGATAGCTACGGATTCAAAGGGAATTAACGAATCCCGAAATCCAGAGGAGGACAACGTATTCAAACTGCACAAACTATTTTCAAATCCAGGCGAACTTGCAGAGCTACAAGAAAAATATGAAAAAGGTGGAATCGGTCACAAGGAATCGAAAGAAATTTTGATTAAAAATATTGATGCATTTATTGCACCACTCCGTGACAAACGAGCAAAACTTGCAGATGATACCGACTATGTCCTCGATGTTTTGCGAGACGGAGGTAAACGAGCTAAATTAAAAGCAGAAAAGAAAATGGGGGCGGTACGAGAGGCGATTGGAGTGAAGTTGTATTAAATCAAAATTTTTGAGAAGACCCGCTACCTAGCGGGTCTTTGTTTGACACCTTTTTAGAGTCTTCGCATTTTTCGCGTTACCTGTTCGAGTATTTCAACAGGTAAAACTAATTTTTGGGAAAAGAACAATCCCATACTAATATACCCGACACGTTTTCCATCGAGCATATTAATAATAGTGGTTCCACCACCCTCAAGGAATGTAAGCGTCTCTTTATTTTTATCTGGCACAGCAACCTCTTTTCTGTTGTTTAGTATATATAAAATAACGGATTGTCAAACTAGAGGAAAAAGATTATCCGTGCTATGATTTTTTTATGAAACGAATTTATACAAAAGATATTAAAGAACATGTCGGAAAGGAGATTGTAGTTGCTGGGTTTGTCCATACCTTACGCGTACAAAGTAAAATAATTTTCTTGTTAGTGAGAGATGTCATGGGCATTATCCAAACTGTAATCGAGGCCTCAAGTCCTGCATTTGAAACTGCAAAAGGACTTTCACATGAGTCAGTAGTCAAAATTACAGGTACAGTAAAATCTGCTCCGCAGGCGCCAGGTGGTTTTGAAATAAATGTCTCAAGTATTGAAGTACTTTCCGTAGCTAATCCAGAGTTACCAATTCCTGTTATTACAAAAGGTGATGAAGAGACGGAAATGCCAACTCGTCTAGACTATCGCTGGATAGATTTACGAAAACCTGAAAAAACAAAGGTGTTCAAGGTCTGGACTGAACTCGAAAAGGGGTTTAGAAAGTACTGGGATGAAAATAATTTTATCCAGATTTACACCCCATCCATGATTCCGACCCAATCCGAATCTGGGTCAGAAGTTTTTACAGTAAACTATTTTGACCGTAAGGCATACCTTGCACAGTCTCCACAATTCTACAAACAAATGGGAATTGCCTCTGGATTTGAAAAAGTGTTTATGGTTGGACCCGTATTTCGTGCTGAGCCTTCATTTACCGCACGTCATCAAACAGAGTTTACTGGATGGGATTTTGAGATGGGATATATTGACTCACATACGGACGTCATGGACAACGAGGAAGGTATGATTGTCTCCGGATTTGAACAGCTTCTTAAAACCTTCCCTGAACTCGATATCACTGTGCCCACTCGTCCATTTCCGCGATTTACAATGATAGAAGCCAAAGAAAAATTGAAAACACTTGGTGTTGAAAGTAGCGAGGATCATGACCTGTCACCAGAAGAAGAACGTGCAATTTGTGATTATGTTAAAAAGGAAATGAATCATGAATTTGTATTTATTACTGAATACCACAAATCAAAGAGTGCTTTCTATCATATGCGACTGACACCGGATAGTGATAGATCACGCCGTGCAGACCTACTATACCGTGGAATTGAAATTACGACTCTTGCACAGCGTGAGCATCGTCCAGAAATTCTAAAAAAACAGGCTCTTGAAAAGGAAATGTCACTTGAACCACTCAAGGACTACATTAACTTCTTCACATACGGTTGTCCTCCACACGGTGGTGCGGGTATTGGACCAGGACGCATTATTATGAAAATTCTCGGATTACAAAATATTCGAGAGGTTACATATATACCACGCGATGTAAAAAGACTTAATCCATAGGAAAACCCTGCAGAGTGAGACATTCTGCAGGGTTAGGGACGGGGAGTTTTTCAGTCCCTCGCGACAGTCACACCATAATAATCAGGGGGTTGGGACCGTTTCTAGTATCAACATTAACACCAACAAATTTCTTTGTCTGGGCTTTTTGTGTATAATAGATTTCATGGACAACCCACTCCTCGCTGTCAAAACACATATTTTTGAAGGGCCACTCGACACTCTCCTGTCACTTATTGAGAAACGAAAACTGTTTATAAACGACATATCACTTGCACAGGTAGCAGACGACTACATCGCGTATATCAAAAGTCTTGATGATTTTCCAATTAGCGATTCTGCACATTTTATTCTAATCGCCTCCACGCTCGTCCTGATTAAATCCAAATCTCTTCTTCCGACACTCTCACTGACAGAGGATGAGCAACACAGCATCGAGGATTTGGAGGCACGACTGGTAGAATATCAAAAATACAAAACACTCAGCGTGCATCTAAAAGAGCGATTTGGAATCACAACAGAATATCTCCGCCTACCATCACGAGAAAAAACGATCGTATTTACTCCTGACACGCAGACAACTGTTTCCAAACTACACGAAACAATATTGTCGGTCATAACTCAAATTCCAAAAAAGGAATTTGTACCTACTGCAGTGGTCAAGAAAATAATATCGCTTGAGGAGACAATCGAAAACCTGACGAAACGTATCACAGCAGGACTCAAAATGAGTTTCAAGGACTTTGCTGGAATGGGCCGGGAGGACAAAGTAACCGTGATTGTCAGTTTTCTGGCTATGCTTGAACTTGTAAAACAGGGTATTATACTAGTACGACAGGACAAGGATTTTCATGACATCGAAATGGAAACGCATGCAGTGGGAGTACCAAGATATTGATTCTAATTTACTATGAACGATAACCTTATTTCTAAAATTGAAGCGATACTTTTCTATACTGCAGAACCGACATCAGTCAGTTTCCTTGCCAAAACTCTTGAGGTGGGTGAAACCGAGATACTAAAAGCAATCGAAGATCTCGGAATTTCTCTTCACAATCGTGGATTACGAATTGTGATGCATGATGATGGTGTAACTTTGGTAACTGCGCCAGAATTTTCAGATATAATTGAAAAAATAATAAAAGAGGAACGTGAGAGGGAACTTGGTCGTGCCGGGATCGAAACACTATCGATCATTGCATACAAGGGGCCGATAACAAAAAAAGAAATAGAATACATACGTGGTGTAAACTCGCAGTTTGCACTTCGCAATCTCCTTTTGCGTGGACTTGTGGAAAAAAAATCAAGTCTCCACAGTGACCGAACGATGGTGTATACTGTGACAAGCGATACTGTGAGACATCTCGGACTCAGTCAAATTTCAGATCTACCCGAATATGAGACTACAAAAAAGCAATTAGAAGTGGCAGATGAGCCAGAAGAAGACAATGTCGAATAATCAAGACGAAAACAAAATATCAAATAAACTTTTAGCACTCAATGCACTTTTTTTGCTACTTATTATTTGTTTAGTTTTTGTAATATATGGATCATTGCATCCACAGAAAAAAGTTGATTCAACTATACCTGGAGAACTGACGACCGCAACTCATGCATTTGATAACTTACCCCTCCAGGCAAAAGCCGTATATGTATTTGATGTTGTTAAAAATAAAGTGGTTTTTCAAAAAAACGCAGAAACTCAACTACCACTCGCATCTATTACCAAACTAATGATGGCAGTTACAGCATCTGATCTACTACCAAAAACTTCACACATAACAATCCGTAAAGAATTCCTGACAGAGGAAGGGGACAGTGGATTACTTGCAAATGAATCATGGAGACTCAAGGATTTACTAGATTTTTCTCTGGTTGTTTCTTCCAATGACGGTGCAAGATCAATTGCATCAGTTATCGGTGCGTTTGATTTGCAGACAAGCGACTATGATCTGGGTAGAAAAGATTTTATTGAAAAAATGAATGAAAAGGCACAAAATCTCGGATTTGAGCAAATGTATTTTGTAAACGAAAGTGGGCTTGATATTGGAAATACTAGTGGGGGATACGGAACCGCGCAAAATGTTGCTGGACTCATGGAATATATTTTGAAAAATAAACCTGACATTGTGGAGGCAACAAAAATTCCAACAAGTACGATTAGCTCGCTCACAACAAAACACACAGCAGTGAATACCAATACTGAAATAAATAGAATTCCAGGACTCATTGCATCGAAAACAGGATTTACTGACCTTGCTGGTGGCAATCTCGTTGTGGCGTTTGATGCATCGATCGGTCGCCCTATTATTGTCGTTGTTCTCGGATCAACCCAGGATGGCCGTTTCAAAGATATCGATGCACTTGTTAATTCAAGCCTAGAATACATACGAGAATAGTTACTTATTTGTGATGAAGAATAGATTCTCGTATCCACATCTCGCATTTGGCCGAGTATGTTGTATACTCTCATTATGTGTGGAATTGCCGGAACAATCGGGTTTAGCACCGAAAATAAAGAAAAAATAATAGGGGATATGGTCTCTGCCATTATTCATCGCGGACCGGATCAGGACGGATTTTTTGTAGACGATTTTGTAGGTCTCGGTATGCGGCGACTTTCTATTATTGATATTTCAACTGGCAAACAACCGATTACGTCTCGTGACGGCAAACGCATGATTTTTTTCAATGGTGAAATTTATAACTACTTGGAACTACATGATGAACTCGCAAAAAAGGGGGTTGGGTTCAAAACCAAATCCGATACAGAGGTAATCCTACATATGTACGAGGAGTATGGTGAGAAAATGCTTACACGACTCCGTGGCATGTTTGCGTTTTGTATTTACGATACCGAAAAACAAACTATTTTTATTGCACGAGATTTTTTTGGAATCAAGCCACTGTACTACATGATGCATGATGAGAAAGTACTTGGATTTTCATCTGAAATAAAAAGTTTTTTGTCATATCCAGATTTTAAACCAGTAGTAAACGACAGTGCGGTCTACAACTACTTGTCATTTCAGTACAATCCACTTACTGAAACATTTTTCCAGGGAGTCTACAAACTACTACCCGCTCACTATATGAAAATAGATGCTGTCACTGGGGTGGCTGACATTCAAAAATACTGGCAGTTTGAATTCAATCAAAATGAAAAACTTGATAAAAAAGGAACCGAACAAAAAGTATATAAAACAGTAAAGGATTCTGTTGCACATCATATGATTGCCGATGTACCTGTTGGCTCATTTCTCTCGGGTGGAGTAGACAGTAGTATTATCGCAACCCTCATGCAAGAGATTCGTGGCGAGAAAAAAATCAAAACATTTACTGTTGGATTTGAATCGCTTTCAGAGGGAATCGAGTCAAAAGAAACATCGGAATTTTTAGGTACTGACCACACCGAAATCACCGTTAGTTCAAAACAGTATTTTAACGCATTACCCGATGCGGTTTGGCATTTTGACGAACCCGTAGCCGATCCGTCTGCAATTGGGCTGTATTTTGTGGCCCAGGAAGCCCGTAAACACGTTACAGTAGTACTTTCAGGAGAAGGTGCTGATGAGCTCTTTGGAGGATACAATATCTACCTCGAGCCTTTTGCGAGGGCTAAAATCGTATGGATTCCGAGAATTATCCTCAGAGTTGCCTCTCGAGTTGCGGACATTCTGCCCGACAAATTTTGGGGCAAAAATTATGTCCAAAAAGCAAGCATGCAACTAGAGGAATGGTATATCGGTAATGCTTCTATTTTTAAGAAAAATGAAATTAGCAAACTCTGGAAAGAAAAATCGAAGCATCTAGAATCCCTTCATCCGTTGTATTCTCAGATTGGAAAACTGAGTGAATCGACACAGATGCAGTACATAGATATTCACACGTGGCTTGTGGGAGATATTTTGGCAAAAGCCGACAAAATGACTATGGCACATTCACTTGAACTTCGCGTACCATTTCTAGATATTGAAATCGCTAAACTCGCAAGCACAATTCCCGATAAACTCAAATGGCCTCAGGGAAACATGGGCGCAACAAAATACATTTTGCGTGAAGCATTTAAAAAAGTAATTCCAGAGAGTACTCGAAACAGAAAAAAACTTGGATTTCCGACTCCAGTGCGTAATTGGTTTACTACCGAGCGACAGAAAGAATATGACACGATCCTTCACAACGAATATATAAAATCGCATATGAATGTAAGTGAAATTCAAAAATTAATTGACGATCATGTATCAAAGAGGGTAGATAACTCTCGAAAAATTTACCTTCTCCTGCTGCTTGCACTATGGTACGATATCTTTATTCTAAATAAAAAACCACATCATGATTAATGTCCTCAAAGTCGTCATACCATCTGTCCTCACCTTTTTTATTGGAATTGGTATTACGCCATTTTTCACCCACTACTTTTTCAAATATAAAATGTGGAAGAAAAATCCTCGCACCGAAGCTGGGGATATCACTACTCCTGATTTTGCAAAAGTCCACAACACTGCAGGCGAGCTTTCAACTCCGCGCGTAGGAGGAGTAATCATTTGGGTATCTGTAATTCTAACTGTCACAGTTATCTATCTAGTTTCTCTTGTATTTCCAACTGACCTCATGACAAAACTGAACTTTTTCAGCAGAAGTCAGACACTCATCCCACTCGGAGCACTTATTCTCGCATCGCTCATTGGTCTCATTGATGACATACTACAAATAATAGGAAAGGGAAGTTACGCGCGAGATAGTATTGTATATAGACGTGTCAAAATCGCTGCAATCAGTGTGATAGGTTTTGGGATTGCATATTGGTTTTATTTCAAGCTAGCAATGACTACGATTCATGTGCCGTTTTGGTACAGTATTGATCTTGGCTGGATGTTCATTCCATTTTTTATCATCATTATGATTAGTGTGTTTTCAACCAGCGTTATTGATGGTATCGACGGTCTGTCAGGCGGGGTAATGGCCACAATTTTTACTGCATACTCTGTGATTGCATTTGTCCACAACCAGATCGATATTTCTGCTTTCTGTGCTGTGATCGCCGGTGGTACATTGGCATTCCTCTGGTTCAATGTTCCTCCCGCACGGTTCTATATGGGTGAAACGGGAATCCTCGGTCTGACCGTAACGCTTTCGGTTATTGCATTCCTAACAGACACCGTATTTGTCCTTCCGATTATTGCGTTTCCACTTGTTATCACATCACTTTCGGTTGTTATCCAAATGATTTCATACAAACGCTTCAACAAACACCGCGTATTTCGAGTCGCTCCACTACATCATCACTTCGAGGCAATCGGCTGGTCACGCGAAAAAGTCGTCATGCGATACTGGATTGTCAGTGTTGTATTCGCGATTATTGGCGTTATCATTGCACTTGTGAGTTAATAATGTTAATTATGTATCAACAAATTATTGACAAAATAATTAAGCTTGGTGATTCTCTTCCATCACTCGCTGGTGATATTGCTGATATTGGAAAAAATAAGCAGTGGCTAACGAAAAAGGATATTGAAATAGAAACTGAATTGAAGAAATTAATATCTACATTTTCAGGAAATCATTCTGTGTATGCAGAGGAGCTGAACGATGTATTTGTTAAAAATGAAAACGTTTGGATCATTGATCCGATTAGCAACACGATTAATTTCATACATGGTTTGCCTCATTACTCAGTTGTATTAAGTCATCTCTATCAGGGAGAAGTGTTGTTTTCGGTCGTCTATGACCCAAGTAACAAGGAATTGTTTACTGCAGAAAAAGGTAAGGGCACATTTCTAAATGGTAATTCAGTAAAAGTTTCCAATAGAACTAAGGATTTTATCTTCTTGGGTCCGGGTCTCATGCTTCCAGAGCCCTTAAACGAACGTGCACTCAAAATACTCTCTCTAATATCGACTCAGGGTAGCGTGAGAATTCTGGGCTCTCTTGGTGTGCATTATGCATACGTTGCATGCGGAAGGGCAGATGTTGCAATCTCATTTAACAAGGATACATTTCCAGAATTTGCGGGAAAACTACTCGTAGAAGAAGCGGGTGGAAAATTTACAGATTTCCACGATAAACCACTAACACCAACTACATATGGAGTAATTGCAACTAGTGGAACTACGGTACACAATGAAATGAGAAATTTACTCTCTGATTACTTAATATCTTCTAGAATTGAGTAAAAAAATAAAGTTTTAAATACTGTATCTATGGAATTTATAAAAGATTTTATATCATTTGTAAAAAAAGAAATCCGAGTTGCTCTTTTTGCAGGCTCTTTTTTACTTTTGCTATTTGTATCTGCATATATCCATATTCCTGGTTTATATAGGTACGATTTTCTTTTTATAGCAGCAATTCTCATTCAAATTTTGATGATTGTTTTCAAACTAGAAACAAAAGATGAGGCCAAAACTATTTTCTTATTTCACATTATTGGTCTAGTACTCGAAATATACAAAACAAATCCGCATATCGGTTCGTGGTCATATCCAGAAATGGGATATCTAAAGGTATTCAATGTACCTCTGTATAGTGGCTTCATGTACGCATCCATCGGAAGCTATATCGCTGGTGCCTGGAAGGGTTTGAAATTGAAGCTTGTACACTATCCCAAACAAATCTATAGCGTAATTCTGTGTGTATTAATATATTTAAATTTTTTTACAAACCATTTTATATATGACTACAGAATATTCTTACTCATTGCAATTTTTATTCTATATTTTAAAGTGAAAATAGAGTTTACTCCAAGAATTCGGACATATAGCATGCCACTTGTTCTTGGTTTTACTCTCACTGCCTTTTTTGTGTGGGTTGCAGAAAATGTAGGCACATTTTATGGTGCGTGGCTGTATCCATACCAGGTGCACGTCTGGCATGTGGTCTCATTTCAAAAAATTACATCATGGTTTCTGATGGTAATCATCTGTTTTATCATCGTGACTTACTTAAAACACATAAAGGAACAAAGATTGATTCCAGAAAACTAGAGTTCTAGTATCTAAAGTGGTAGAATAATAAAGAATTACGTGTTCTGCGTGAGGCATTTTTAATATGAAAAAAATCAAAGTTGACATACCTTTTCTGATAGCAACCGGCATACTTGTTGTCGCGGGTTTTTTGATTTTTTATTCTGCATCATTTGGGCTACTTTCAACCCAAAGTGCCAAATATAGTAGTGTGCGATTCAATCAAATAGTGTTTGGGCTCATACTAGGGCTCATTGCGTGTTATACGACAGCACATATTGACTACAGAATTTATAAAAAATATGCATTTATTTTTTACATACTGTCAGCCATAGCCACACTCCTTGTTTTTGCACCAGTTATAGGCGTTGCACATGGTGGTGCGCACCGCTGGATTTATATTGGACCCTTGTCATTTCAACCATCCGAACTTTTGAAAATCGGATTTATTATGTACTTTTCAGCATGGATTGCGAGTGTCAAAGATAAAGTACAAACATTTAAATACGGATTTCTTCCGTTTTTGATTTTGACTGCAATTACGAGCATAATTCTCCTTGCACAGCCAGATACGGATACATTACTTATTACAATTTTTGCCGGTCTCGCAATATTTATAGCGGGAGGTGGAAGATGGAAATACGTATTCTTGCTCGGTGTAGTAGGTATTGTTGGCCTTGCGATTATTGCCTTTACACGTCCCTATGTTATGAGTCGCATCATGACATTTGCACATCCAAACAATAACGCGCTTGGAAGTGGGTACCAGATTCAGCAATCACTCATTGCGATAGGATCGGGTGGGTTTGCGGGTAGGGGATTTGGGCAAAGTATACAAAAATTTAACTATTTACCTGAGCCAATAGGAGATTCTATATTTGCTGTGGCTGGAGAGGAATTTGGTTTTATCGGAGGTGCTTCAATTATATTTTTGTTTGTATTTTTTGCTTTTCGTGGACTGAAAATTTCAAATAGAGTACCTGATACATTTGGTAGACTTATGGTCGTTGGAATTGTTATACTTATTGTATCGCAAGCATTTGTAAATATGGGTGCAATGGTGGGAGTGTTGCCACTATCAGGTATTACACTGCCCTTTGTAAGTCATGGAGGAACTGCACTGTTTATGACCTTGGCCGAGGTAGGTATTATTCTCAATATTTCCAAATTTAGAAAGAAAACAACATGAAAATACTTTTTACAGGTGGCGGAACAGGGGGGCATTTTTACCCAATTATTGCTATTGCAGAAGAAATCAATCTAATGGTCAAAGAAAACCACCTCCTGCGACCGGAACTCTACTATATGTCTAATGATCCATACAATGATGGATTATTATTTCAAAACAATATTGAATTTAAAAAAGTGGGTAGTGGTAAAATTCGAAAACAAAAATCTATAGAAAATTTAGTCAAAAATTTTTTTGATTTATTTAAAATATTTTTCGGATCACTTCACGCACTATGGACGCTTTTTATTATGTATCCAGATGTAGTGTTCGGCAAGGGTGGGTATGCTAGTTTTCCGGCATTGTTTGCAGCACGAATTCTTGGGATTCCAGTTATAATACATGAGTCAGATAGCAAACCAGGCAAAGTAAGCAGTTGGGCAGGGAAATTTGCACAACGCATAGCTCTTTCATATCCAGATGCAGGCCAGTATTTTCCAAAAGATAGAATTGCATATACTGGAAATCCAATCAGACATGATGTTCGTGAAAGTCTGTCAGTAGGTGCACATGAATATTTAAACCTAGATCCAACAATTCCAACTATTTTAATCCTAGGTGGATCACAGGGCGCACAGACAATCAACGAAATTATTATGGATATACTTCCAGATCTCGTTTCTAAATACCAGGTAATTCATCAGACCGGCAAGAAAAATATAAAAGTGATAACCGAAACTAGAGAGGTAGTTCTCCTGGGTAATTCAAATAAAAAAAGATATAGACCATATGAGTATCTAAATGTTTTAGAATTACGTATGTCTGCAGGTGTCGCTGATGTTATTATTTCTCGTGCGGGTTCAACAATATTTGAGATTGCAAGCTGGGGCAAAGCTTCTATTATTATTCCGATTCCAGAGCCAACATCACACGACCAGCGTAGCAATGCATATGCATACGCTCGTTCTGGTGGAGCAGTGGTTATAGAAGAAAAAAATCTTTCTCCGCACGTGCTTTTGGCAGAGATTAACCGAATTGTTGACAATCCAGCAGAAAAGGAGAAAATGGAAAAATCAGCCAAGGCATTTGCTCGTACGGACTCTGCGCGACTCATTGCCGAGCAACTGCTTGCGATTGGACTTGAACACGAAAAATAACATGGTAGACACCGCTCATGACAAAAAAATAGTCACGCGTTTTGCACCGTCACCCACGGGCTTTATGCATGTTGGTAACCTGCGTACGGGACTTTTTGCATGGCTGTGGGCACGAAAAAATAATGGAACTTTTATACTACGTATTGAAGACACCGATAAAAAAAGAGAAGTGGAAGGATCACTGGAACATATAAAAAAATCATTACGCTGGATTGGTATGAATTGGGATGAGGGCCCGGATATAGATGGTCCACATGCACCATATATTCAGTCTGAAAGAATATCAAAACTTCACATCTACCAAAAATATGCAGAAAAACTAATAGAAAAAGGTTTTGCCTATGCCGATCCAAGCACGGAAGAGGAAATCGACAAATTACGAAAACTGGCAGAGGCAGAGAAACGTCCTTTTTTGTACCGTGAACATCGTCCGGAAAATCCTATCGCATGGCAAGAAGGAATTCCACTCCGTTTTAAAATCTCTGAACTGAAACGTACTGTCTGGCACGATGCCGTACGAGGTGAGTTGTCCGCAGGTCCCGAAGCCCTCGATGATTTTATTTTGATAAAAAGTGACGGATATCCAACGTACAATTTTGCACATATTGTTGATGATATTGAAATGAATGTGACACACGTTGTACGTGGACAGGAATTTATTTCTTCAACTCCTAATTATATTGCTGTATATGAAGCACTAGGAGCAACACAGCCACTATATGTTACAGCCCCGCCGATTATGGGGGAGGAGGGGAATAAAAAAATGGGAAAACGAGACGGTGCAAAAGATGTACTCGAGTACGAAAAGGAAGGATATTTACCAGAAACGATGCTTAATTTTCTTGCATTTCTCGGGTGGAATCCGGGTGGTGAAAAAGAAGTGTTTACCGTCGAGGAACTTATCCACGCTTTTGATATTTCCAAAATTCAGAAATCTGGAGCGCAATTCAACGAGGAAAAATTGGACTGGCTCAATAAAGAGCATATGAAACGTATGCCAGAAAGCAAACGAAACGAGGAAATCACCCTGCGTTTAAAAATGAATTATGAAAATCAATATTCTGACAAATTTACTGATACACAGTTTTTGGTACGACTCCTCCCAACTATTTTTGACCGAATATCCAAATGGGGTGACATTGATACATTAGTTGCTGAAAAGGAACTAGACTATTTCTTTGCACAGCCAGATTGCAGAGCGGAAAAACTAATTTGGAAGGATTCCAACCAGGAAGATGCCGCCAAACATCTTGCATATGTTTCTACTATCTTAGAAAATGCACCAGAAGATGCATTTGAGAGCGTAGAGAAAATAAAACCCCTCATTTTTGACTATGCTACAGAACACGGGAGAGGTAATGTCCTATGGCCTCTTCGCGTCTCATTATCAGGTAGGGACAAAAGTCCTGACCCGTTTACACTTATATATATTCTCGGCAAGGATGAGACGCTCGGACGGATTGCTGGCGCGATTCAAAAGCTTTCATAAAAACTTTACAATACTAATGCGATCAAAAATTTTATATTTATTTTTGGTATCTCTGCTTGTTTTACCTAGTACAATTTCAATTGTTTTTGCTGATACTGCATCTGAACTTCAACAGAAAATTGACGACCGAAATGCCAAGATTAAACAACTTGAGCAGGAAATAACACAGTACAACCAAAAAGTAACCGAGGTCGGTACGCAAGCAAAAACACTTCAGAGTACGATCAAGGTTCTCGATCTGACACAGAAAAAAATCTCTTCTGATATTTCGTTGACCCAGCAGAAAATTACAAAAACCGATCTGACCATCGAACAACTTGGTGATCAAATAGACGATACCGCACAAAAAATACAGGATAATAAAGATGCTATTGCACATATCCTCCGAAGCACACAGGTTGCAGAAGATACAAATCCAGTTGCACTTATTCTCGCGGCTCATACCGTGAGCGAAATGTGGGATAATGTCGAAACCATGCGTCAGGTGCAATCCAAAGTCAAAGCAAAATCTGACGAACTGCGTGGACTTAAAATTGATCTGGAGGACAAACAATCAAAAGTTAGTGATCAGAAAAACCAGCTTGTTGATTTAAAACAGGATTTATCGGGCAAAAAAAGTGCTGTTGAATCAACAAAACAGGAGCAGGCAAATCTGCTCGCTCAAACCAAAAAAAGTGAGGCTGCATACAAAACTTTGATTAAAACAACAGAGGCACAGAAGGCACAATTTGAAAAAGAAGTGTTTGATTATGAGTCTCAACTCCACTTGAGTATTGATAAAAATGGATACCCAACAGGCGCACACGGCATTTTATCTTGGCCGCTAGACAAAGTTATCATCACACAAAAGTTTGGTAAAACAGTAGGTGCAGAGAAACTCTACACATCAGGCTCGCACAATGGTGTGGATTTTGGCGCCTCCATTGGTACACGTGTTAAAAATGTTCTCTCTGGTGTTGTTGTCGGTACAGGAAATACCGATCAATACCCCGGTTGCTATTCGTTTGGTAAATGGGTCATGGTCAAACACGAAAACGGCCTCTCTACGATTTACGGACACTTGTCTGTGATAAGCACCACAGTTGGACAGAAACTCGATACCGGCGATTTAATTGGGTTTAGTGGCAATACAGGCTATTCTACGGGCCCACACTTACACATCAGCGTATATGCGACTCAGGGTGTACGTATCGAACAATTTGTAAACAGCAAAGGCTGTAAACAAGCAACTATTCCACTTGCCGATGTCAAAGCGTATCTTGATCCACTTGCATATTTCCCCAGTTTATAAAACATTTAGTTTCCTATTTGTAATAGTTAGACTATAATATATCTACATGTTTTCCCATTTTCTCACATCACTTAAAACAAATGGATCGCTCACAACAGATCTCATCGTACTTGGTATTATTCTCCTCATTTTCTTTTTTTACGGAATTTATTTTGGCAAAAATAGACTAATTTCACTCATTGTATCGTTTTATCCCGCAATGTTTTTATACGGAATATTTCCATTTGCGACAAAATTAATGATTCTGCATGGTGGAAATCTCATACTTCTGAACAAAATCCTCATCTTCCTGATTTTCCTCATTCCACTTGATATTATTATTGCTCGTTTTGTTTCTGTGGATTCTGGCTATGGAGGAGCCGAACATTATCTTCGGATTGGAGTTTCTGCACTTATTCTCGTAGCACTCACTCTCATTTTTACATATTCAGTTATTAGTTTTGATTCACTGTACAATTTTTCATCGCACATAGACGCATTATTTACCTCGACACGGATATTCTGGTGGTATATTGCACCATTTGCAATCCTATTTTTCCTATAAACTTCAGATGTTGTAATGTACGTTTTATAGTATAATAAATGACATCATTTATTCATAATTTATTGTAACAATGCATAACGAAACAGAACACGAGAAACCGACCCATTATTCAGTTAATGGAAAAAATCTACAGTCATTCGCATACCTTATTAGTGCGAGTGTACTCATAAGTGCATTATTAATTTCAGGTACACTTTTTTACACCTTGAAATCTGGTGTAGGTACTGCTTCAGCCGGAACTGCAGGTGCAGCCGCAGCAAAACCAGTAGCTCTCGCTGTAAAACCAAATACGCCATTTATTGGAGGTGCGGATGCCAAAGTCACAGTAGTTGAATACGCAGACTACCGATGTCCATTCTGTGAACGCTGGTATACATCTGTGATGCCTGAACTCAAAACCAAATACATCGACTCTGGCAAAATCAAGTTTATATACCAGGACTTTGCATTCCTCGGGCCGGATTCGAACTCTGCCGCAGAGGCAAGTCACTGTGCAGCTGATCAGAATATGTTCTGGCAGTACCACGACTATCTCTTTGGTCATCAGGGTGACGAGAGTGGTCACTGGGCATCAGTACCGAACCTGAAACAGTTTGCAAGTACACTTGGACTCAACACTACACAGTTCAATACCTGCCTGGATAGCGGTAAATACAAGCAAGAAGTACTCGATGAGACCGCTGCTGGCAAGAAATATGGTGTTACAGGCACTCCAACAGTATTTGTGAACGGCGTACCGATAGTCGGCGCTCAACCACTACAGACATTTGTAGATGCAATCGACGCTGCACTCAAAAAGTAGGAGTTACGAGAATTTGATTGATTAAACCTCAATTTTACTGTCTGGTAAATTTTGGAATTTAACCGCTCAGTATAGCCACTTTTTACCCTTTTCAGACCCCAATTTTCGTGGTATTGTCTTGACAGGGGATAGGGGAGTATGCTATAGTGTAGGAACTCAGTGAATGCTGAGTTTTTGCATTTTACACCGCATTCAATCCAGAATTACAATCCTAATCAACACAGTATTTTAAATTTTACAGCTATTAGTTTGTTCATGGTTATGTCAGCCGCAGTTGGAATGACAAATCCAGTACGAGTTACAGAAGTTCCTAAAATTGAGACAAATCTAGTCAAAGAAACTACGAAAAAGGAGGTTGAGAACATGATGAGTACTGAAAAGTATGTACGACAATATTTCTCTGACATCCCAATCATGATTCAGGTGGCTCGATGTGAATCTCACTTTAGACAGCTCGACAAGGATGGAAACGTCCACCGAGGAGTAGTGAACGACCGAGATGTAGGTGTAATGCAGATTAACGAGTATTACCACCTCGACGAGGCAGAGACACTCAACTACAACTTGTATACACTTGATGGAAACATGGCATACGCCCGCAAGCTCTACGAGCGAGAGGGAACAGAGCCTTGGGTCTCGTCAAAGGCATGTTGGGGTAAGTATGAAAATACGATTGCTACGACGCCAAAGGTTGCGACAACTACTGCTCTCGCAATGAATGTAAAATAAGCCATTCACAAAACTACTACAAAAGCCCCGCAAGGGGCTTTTGTTGTAACTTCTATTTTATTTTAATCTTCGCAAAATATTCTCGTATAAATGCATGGAATCTCGTGGCCGCCTCATTCTTTTCCGAATCAGTTCTTTGAAGGATATAGAGATATACCACCATGATAGATGAGGCATACATAACATAGAGATCATCGAGCTTTCGATTCACTGTGTAGCCACTTCCTTCCTCGTAGCCCACAAGAAAAGACTCGAACAAACTCTTGTTGTTAGTTAATGCCCATATATCCGTTCCCAATCGATACATCGGAATGAGACGATGATCTATGAGCCATTCTTCTTTTGGTGCATAGGTATCGATAAGATACAAAATTCCATCAGAAAAAATGGCGTTATGACTATGCAAGTCTCCACCCGTCACCATCTCGTCACTTAATCCGTTCTCAAACCACTCACGGTTTTCATGCCTAAATTTTTCTAGGAAATCGCAATACTCTTTAAATTCAGTTTCATCTACATACTCAGATACTCCAGATACCCAATTTTGCAAATCAGTGATTCTTGCTTCAAATTTATTATAAAAATTTTGTTTTTCTGAAGGTTTTTTCTGGGCATTTTTGAGTGTTTCTCCAAGCTGTTTTCCTAGACTGAAACTTTCATCCTCCGAGAGTTTTCCTTTCAGTAATTTCTCAAATAATAAATCCTCTGTCTTAGCTTTGTTCATGACGATTACCACCTCATCGGCTTCATTCGTTGGTTCTGTAATCTTAATCTCACCATTATTAATATTGATTCCAATAACTTTTGCATAAATACTTGGACTTAATGTATGATTCCACTCAAAATCGCTTTTGGTAAAATTCATTCGGTCTTTCTTCGGTGCGAGATCACGAAATGCTTTGTTGAAAAAATCATTGTCGTTTTTATAAAGTTTGTAGACAGTCTTGTCAAAAATAAACACATTCGACATGACAGTTTCAATATGTTTCGGAATAGAAGTTTCATCGGCAATTTTGCCAGCTTTCATCAGTTCAACAAAGGGTTTTTGAGAATAATCCATGAACATACTATACGCAAAAAGGGACCCGATGACAACATAGTCAAAGGGCCCCGCGAATGTACTACTGACAGTCTGCAATGAGCTCGACAAGATCGCTGTGGATCAAGCCGTTGCTGATGATGTGACCTTCCACGACGTCCTCTCCTTTATACCTGAGAGGGAAGCCGTGAATGTCTGTCGCCGTACCACCCGCCTCTTCGACGATGACTTGCATTGCCGAGGTCTCCCATGGCTTCTGGCCAGGGAAAACTGTAGCATCGAACTCGCCCGAAGCGACCAGCCCACCAAAGTACGCGATGGAAAGCGGATTCATCCACTTTCCGCCGACATCCATCAGCTTCTGGGAGAATGTATGCAGGTTGTACGGAGCATTTCTCCACCAGAGCAAACAGACGTTAGAACTTTTCAGGCTCGAGCGCTGGGATACCTTAACTGCGGTATCTCCGTAGCTTCGCCGGATGAAAGCTCCGCGACCAGTCTCTGCGTGCCACGTCCGTTTCTGAAACGGATCATGGATCAGTCCACTGATCGCACATCCATTCCAAACCACTGAGATACAGAATGCCGATATCGGCATTCCAAGCGAAAATGGAATGGTGCCATCGACTGGATCGCAGTAGATGGTGTACTCCGCTTCACGAATGTCACCACAGCCTTCTTCGCCGATTACGCAGATGTGAGGGAAATCGCGGCGAAGCGAATCGATCACGAGTTGGTTGATTGCCGTGTCAGCTTGGGTGAGCGGGGTGTCATCTTCCTTGAACTCCCGTGCCATACCTAACTGAAATTTGTCTGTCATAATATCTCCGGCCTTTAATGCAAGACCAAAAAGATATTGGGAATTCGGAAAATGTCGTCTGTTCAAGGTGCTACCTCCTAAGCTTTTCTGTAATTACCATACATTACTTGCATATATTTGTCAATGTGATATAATGTATCCAGAAACTCTTGAAAGGAGTAGCACATTGAAACACAACAAGTTTACGGTGTTTCTATCGATTGTCTGTATTCTAAGTCTCTGCAATGTAGAGGCAAAAAGTACAGTCACTGTCGACTGGGATCACCATTCTCGATACACACCAAGAGATGGCTACATTGAACACAAGCCAGCTCTTTACTGCTACCAAAGCGAAGCACGTCGTGGAGTAGCGACATACGCTGATGGTCACACCGAGGAATATTTCGTTTGTGAAGAATATCACGAGATACCGGTCCACGGATCTCAAGTGTTCGATCAACCGCTTATTGTAATCGAACAACCGTTCGATACACACAATGAAAGTATTCCGCTTCAACCGAAGTCACACTTTATTGTGTCGCTTCGGAAAATCACAGCAACGAAACCGGAGCCTATGCTTGGCATGTTGCTTCTCGGTCAGCGTCGCAGAACGAGAGTGATCGTCGTCGAGCCGCCGGCATTCAACCCGGTTCACATTCCATCTGCTGTATCGCTGCTTTCAGCAGTTCTCGCAGAGGACGGACACGATGTGGAACCGCAGTGGGGTCACATTCTTGGGCTGGAACATTTGTTCCTGTCTCAGGGTAACCAATCCGACAAGGAGCGGGTAAAGTGGGCACTGCACATCGTCAGGTCAGCTGACGCCAGCGTCCACGATCAATACCTCGCGCGCAAAATCTTCGAGAAAACATCGGAGGCGATCGCGACCAAAGACAAGTTTCGCTACGAGCGGAACAACGTCATCTACGCATCGCAATACCAAGACGGCACCATCGCTGGTGTCCTTCGGGGGATTGCAGATCGCGAGAACCACTTGTGGTACTCGTACTTCTCTGAAGTGGAGGTGCCGCACGCGAAGTTGTTCTGGCCTCACATGTATTGCATTTCAGTCGGAGACGAACGGCAGCTTTTCCCGGGAATGATCCTGGCCTCGATGGTCAAGGATGCGCTTCCGGGTTGCAAGGTAATCGTGGGCGGAAACTTCTTCGGAAGAATTCCTGACCCGCGAAAATATCCTGACTTCGAAAAGCTGTTCGATCACGTCGACGGCATCTGCTACGCCGAAGGCTTTCAACCCATCGTTCAGATGGCACGGAGACTCGATGTCGCCACGACATCCGGGATGATTTGGAGAAAGGGTAGTGAAGTGGTTGTAAATCCACGGACTAACTATCCGACGAAATTCACGACACTTCCCACACCCGATATGTATGGCAGTGCGGCACCATGGTCACCTGACTGGACCCCATCACTGTATACAAAGTCACATTGCCCGCTCGCTTGCAATTTCTGTGCGATTGAAGCTCAATCGGACGACTTTGCAGCTGGCCGGCTTGATGACCGTCCGAAAATCGCACCTCGCTCAATGACACCAATGCAGATTGCTAAACAAATGCAATCAATGTGTGCTCACAAATTTGATATCGTGGATGCACTCATGTCGATTTCAGAACAACTGGAACTCGGCAAGGCGCTTCGCACAATCGGCTACGAGGCAACATGGCAATGCTATCTGACAGTGACAGACAATTGTCTGAAACCTCAGGTGGCACAATCGCTTTACGACGCAGGGTGTCGCTCAGTCCAACTTGGACTGGAGACGCTACGGCCGGAGACCTGTTTCCAAATCCAGAAGCAATGGAATCATCCTTCGGGATACCACAAAATACTGGAGAATTTCAGGAATGCAGGAATCCACACACACGTGTTTCTGATTATCGGTCTACCGACGGAACCTCTATCTGAGGGACTGCGGTGGGTTGGTTTTCTCGAAAGGTACGGTCGTAACATTCTGACGATCAAGTCAGGACGCTGGCGGCCCGCTCGGTATGCACCCGAGGTGGAGAAGGGTCTGCTCGATGCACATGTCGAGTTGTATCCCGACACCAAACCGTTCCAGACCAACCGCTCGTTCCGCTATCGCGATCCGATTCACTCGAATCAGAAAGTGAATGCGATGCGCGACATTGTGGAACAGGCGTGTCGTCGCCACTGGGCGTACAACGTGACGTCCACCATTCCGTGGTGGATCAATCGCAGTCGCTACACGTGGGAGGAGCTCGAGGAGATGGCCAAGCAATTACAGCCAGAACCCGACATTCGAGACCTCGATGAACAGATCACGCAGATGCGAACCCTTGTTCGAAAAGAGTTGGGAAGAGAAGTCAACTTCCAGACCTGGGACGAACTGGCAGCATTCGCAGTAACCTTGTTGTAAAACTTCGAACATAACCGATTTGTTATGTAGGCCCGCCGTTTTGGTTGGGTCTTTTCTTTTATAAATTTTCTTAATTTAATCCTTCAGGGGATGAAATTTCTTATGTGTACTTTCTGCATATTTATCCGATGCATGCACATAACGAGTAGTGGTGTCGAGTGACTCGTGACCAAGGAGGATTTGGATGGCAGCTGGGTTTGCACCAGACTCTGCCAGGTACGTTGCGAAACCGTGTCGTAAAGAGTGGGCACTTGTCGGAACATTCATATCGAGTAGCTCTCGATATTTTTTTATTTTCATTTGCAGGTAGTTCGGAGAAATATGTTTGGAAAGGTCAGCTGCATTTAACCCCCTATTCGGAATGAAGAGGTAAGGGGAGTCATCCGCACGTTTTGCCAGGTATGCGTCAATATGCTTTTTGGCACGGTCAGTCAGGTAGATGAATCGCTGTTTACGACCCTTGCCTCGAATAAATATTTTGCCACTTTTATCCAGCTGAACTTTCTTTAGACTAATGAGTTCTGAAATACGCATTCCACTTGCAAACAAAGTTTCGAGCGCTGCACGGTTTCGAAGTGCAACGAGTGTATTTTTTTCAAATTTGGTTGGGGATTCAATGAGTCGAACCAGATCCTTGAATTCAGATATCTGCGGATGCTTTTTGTCACCTCGCAGGAGTTTGATTGATCCTGGAACAATCGGTGTTGAAATATCCATATCGATCAGAAATGACAAGTACCGCCTGAGTGATACTAGAATTCTATTTATTGAATCCGGTTGTAAATACATTTCCGACTGCTGACCACACGCAGTTTTCCTGTCTGGTGAGTTCAGTTCTGCCTTGAACTGTTCTATCGTTTTTTTGGATGCCTCACTAAAGGGGATATGAAGTGCACTGTGCAAAAAGGTATCAAATGTCATCAGATCACGTTCATAGTTGTACAGAGTTTCAGGAGAATAATTATTGGCACGAATGTGTAGTAGAAAATCATCAATAGATGGAAGTATCCATGCATATTCTTTTCTTTCTTTTTTTACCCTGACCTTCTGTGGGGGAGGGAGCGGTTTTTCTTTTTCTATCTTTTTATTCATTTTTATAGTTTTAATGTGTAGGGAAGGGATAGTAGTAACTGAGTATAATATCTCTAATACTCAGTTACAGTATAGTATACAGGAGGATTTCTCACAAGAGTCCTATCCCCAACCATAATGCAAAAAAACGACTCCCAATGAATCCAGTGAATCGGTTTCTTTTGAGTTGTCTAGCTACTTACTCTTCCTCGGTTACTCCACCATCAAATTCCTCGTCACTATCCATCGCAATCTCTTTTGTTTCGTGGATAGTACCATCCTCGTGATGTGCTGGAGAATAAATTGTATACATTCGCAGATTCTCTGAATCCGATGTATTGATTACATTATGCTCTGCACCAGCAGGAATGATGACCACATCACCGTCTGCTACATCGTATTCAGTGTCATTTACTATGACCTTGCCTTCCCCGCTTTCAAATCTAAAAAATTGATCGTTGTCTGGGTGAGTCTCGAGTCCAATTTCCTCATTGGGCTGTAGAGTCATGAGCACGAGTTGCATGTGTTCACCTGTGTACAAAACGCGTCGAAAGTCCTCATTTTCAAGTGTCAAATCTTCTATATTTGCAAAATATCCTGTTTTCATAAATTTTGTTTATTTAATGATAAATTCTGTAATACATTTAAAGGCAGTATATCTACCTAACTTTTGTCTCATCATTATCCACTACTCAAATAAAGAGTATATGAATGCTATTTAGTTTCAACATATCGCAACTAATCTAATATAGTTTAATATATTATTCTAAAATTTCAAAAACTTTCTGTTTTGATGTCTGTCCAGAAATAAGTGTCACACATGACGGTGCAACTTTAAAATACGTTGCAAGTGCACGTACAATCGCATCATTTGCCTTGCCCTGCACCGGAGCTTCCTTAACCGATACTTTATATGTAATCATTTCTGTTTTTTTTCCAGTTTCCGATAGGGTAGTCTCCCCTCTCAAACTGTTAAAATCCATAGCTGGTTGACCTACTCTTTCTACCATTTCCCCTTTTGCACGTGTCTTTGCTTTAACAATAATTCTCATATATATATAAATTATACACCAAAAAACAGGAAGTGATTTCCTGTTTTCTTCTACGAATTATACCTACGCTTATTACGCTGCTGGTCCGTCTGGAGCATTCCGTCCATCTGTAGCAACATAACTCACACAATCCCCTTGATTTTTGAATTTCCCATTGAAATCCATCCATCCACCCTTTTTACACTGATCCTTTGAGGTTGGATACTGTGGTCCTGGATTGATAACTGTTGCGGAAACTACCCCACTAAACATAAAAAGTGCACTGAGAACTACTGCTGAAAATACAAATTTATTCATGTGATAAAATAAATTAAATTTAATAATACATATAGTATATATCATTGCTACAAAAACAATAAATCTCTATCTAAATCATCTGCATCTGTTCCTATACTTTTACGTTTCAATGCATTGTGTGTTGTGCCAAGATGCACTATATGTCGGCCAAACTTTTTTTCGAGCAGATCAATTTGTTTGTGAATTGTTTCAAATGTATGTGTAATTTCTGTACCACCAAACAAATCAAGCTGTGATGCTCGCTCTGGTACAAGACCGTGTAGCCCTATGCCAGTTGTGCGATACAGTACACCCGGCTTATACATTTTTTTAAAATTCCCATGAGCAAGCGAAATAGGAATTTCTGGTGCATTTGTCGGAGAATCCAGCCTGACTGAACAGCTTGCATATCGAAACTCTTTTGTCTTGAGAAAAAACGAAATTTCTCTGGGTACAAGTTTATAATGCCGTGCCTTGCTACACGCATCCTCGATATTTTTCGACAGTTGCGACAGGAGAAATATTTTGTCGTTTGTTGCGGGATGAAATGACCTCGTTTTCTGAATTGACCCGTATTCTGTTTTTGGTTCTGGATTAACACACATGACACTGACAGATGATAGTTCGAACCAGATTACCTCGTATGGTTTTGACATATGACTAGTGACCCACTCGCGTCCCTTGTGTAGAAAATCAAGTGCAGTGTCGACACCCTGCATACGTAGAAAATCCCGAGTAGCCCCACCAATACCCCAGATTTTTCCAATAGGAATCTGTGAGAGAAATTTGGGTGCAGTATCCAGCTCAATCACAGTCAATCCATTTGGCTTGACCCACTTGGATGCGACTTTAGCGAGGCATTTTGTCGGTCCGAGACCAATAGAAACAGAGAGGTTCATTTCTGTATTTACCTCGTGTTTTATCCGCTCTGCGATCTGCCTGTACGACATGTATAGTGGCTTATCGAGACCAGTCAGGTCTGCAAAACATTCATCGATACTGTACTCCTCGACATCGTCCGCATATCTCCGCACAATATCAAACATCATACTCGAGTAGTGTGCATATGATGCATAGTCACCGGGCAATACGAGTACCTGTGGAAATTCTTTTTTGACACGAAATATCGGCATTCCCCGCACAATCCCGAGTGCTTTTGCCTCGTACGAAAGTGCAGAAACAATCCCGCGTTCCTCACCAGTTACGACCGGCAGTCCGCGTAGTTTCGGATTTTTAGCCACTTCCACACCCACGAAAAAGGCATCTCCATCCATATGGAATATGACTTTTTGCTTTCTCCCCTTCTTTTGCTCGTTCTGTTCTCTCTCCCCCATTCCCCTATTATAGGTGAACATCCGTTCACCACGCAAGTGGATAAGAAAGTACTGAGCAGAGTGTTGTTCCTACCAAACTTTATAAAATTCTCGACTTCCCGCAGTATACATTTCGTGCATGTCCGCAAACGCTTCATTCATCTTTTTCATCTCTGGAGTCGGATTCGCCCATTTTTCAAACTGTTTTTCGTACTCAGTCAGATTTTCAAATTGACTTACCATAATCACCCGGTGATACTGGCCAGTCATATCTGTTAAAATGTTTACTGTTTCTGGAAACGTTCCCATATGTTCTTTGCACAACTTTGCTATTTTTGATGCATTCCCCGGCTTACAAATAAACGTGTCATGTACTTGAATCATATTTTTATTTATTTAAATTTTAATAGATTGTATTATCTCATATTTTTCCTCAAAATTCGATGAGGAAGTTAAAATTTATTTAGGATTTCACCTTTATTGACAAATAATATATAGTATGTATTATATTACTTAGATTAAGTATGAAGGAGAACAGTAATGGCAGAAAACGAGAAACAAAAACTGCCTTTTTCCATTCAGGAAAAGGATGTTGCGGCTTGGACGGGGTGCTGGAACGCAAATCGAAAGATAATGATCAGTGGTGAATTAAACTATGAATCACTGAGAAAAGTGTCTCTCGAACTCATGAAATTGGACTATATCAATAATGAGCCGATCACTCTCATGATTGATAGTGGTGGAGGAAATGTTGTGGCGACACACCAACTCGAGGACATAATCTCGATGATCAACTCCCCAGTGGACGGACTAATCATGGGCGATAGCGCATCCATGGCCATTGACCTCTTGCAGATGTGTAGGTATCGCAGGATTCTACCCTCTGCACGAATCCTGGTCCATTATATTAGAGTCGACCAGCGATGGGTATGTGATGATCTTGAACGGCTCGAAATTGACGTGGAATATTTTCTGAGTCGACAACGAGAGGCTGGTAATCGCAGGCTTGCACTCTATGTAAAACGGACTGGGTATCCGGAGGAAAGAATCAAAGAGCTCTTTCGACACGGCGAAGTTCATCGATCGTATTTTTCGGCACAGCAGGCACTCGAGCTAAAGCTAGTTGATGAGATCGCAGTTGGCTTTAAATTCTTTCCTCCCCGATCCTCCTCGGCAGAAGAAAAATAGAATATTCCCTTATCTTGCCACAAGGCGCTCTGCATGGGGCGCCTTTTTGCTACATAAATAATTACCACCAAATTTCGATGAAGAAACTAGAGTTTGATTGTGAGATTTGGCCATTTTTCTAACCACTTTTTCTTTTGTATTCTGGTTTTTATTCTTTCTATTCCATCCATATATTTTGGACTAGGTCGGACAATGAAACTAACAATATCATCAATCCCATACGGAGCAATGAGTTTTAAAACACCATTTTCAATTCTTACTCCAACAGCGGTAACTGTCTCTGGCCAGGCCGCTATCACATCATATGCAGAAACGTAGATTGATCGTGTATCAGATTTATAATTATACGCATTATTTCGCAACTCCCAATCCAAACCTGTTTCAGCATGTAGTGTCTGCATTAACTGTTCATCACGTTCCTGATCATTTTCAATAGTTGGATCAAAATACACTAAATCTATATCTGTTGCATCAAGATATTCTGTTTTTCGTCCAGACATATGATTCCACACTTTATTTCTCACAAATCCCGCACCAATAAGCCAATCAGACAAGTTTAATTTCTCTGCACGTTTCAAAACGTCCATCATCCATTTGTCATTTTCTATAAGTTCAAGAATTTCTTTTTCTGTCATAAGGCGATTATATTAAACTAAAGCATCTTAACTATCCTAAATCCCTCATAACTTTTGTCTCCAGTAACGTCGGTGAGTCTATATGGAAATGTATTTGGATTAAACAAATTTCTCTCTTCCGAATTTTCAGAATCTACTTCGAGTATACGAATTTTTTCACTAGCAAATTCATCATATTTTAAAGAAAATGAAATACTATTTTGTATAAAATTAAATTCATGTCGTTTCTTTTCCAGATGTAGGATTGAAGTATCTAATAGATTTTTGTATTCATCTTCGCTGATCTTCTTTTTATCTGAAATTCTATTACCATTAGTTATTATTTTTGATACAAAGAAAATCTGAGTCTCTCCAGTCTCAAATGTTTTAAATACCACCTTCTTTTCTTTATCCTCTGCTGTTTCAATCCAATCAATAATTAGGTTAAAAGAGATTGAATTATTCTGAATCAAGAATTTTTGATCAATTTTTTCAACTATGAATTTTCGAGCATTATCATCCATTGATTACTGTATTTACTTTACATTAACATGTCAATTTTAGTGTGAACATCAGCAGAATTTTATTTTATCTTTTCTACTATATATTTAATGACATCTTTTAGCTGACCATACAGATCAACTACTGCTGATTTGAGAGTTCCCAGAAACTTTTGCATTTCCGGAGATTTGAAAAATGCGAGGATATCAAAATTGTATTTGTAATGGAGAAAAATAAGAGCAATTATTACAATGATAATGAGGGAAATAAAACCTTGTTGATTGTCAGTATTTTTGTTTTTCATTGAATTATAATTTGGTTTGAATCATATAAATGGTACCACAGGCACTACTAATACAAAAGCGATTGTTTGATTATGGCTCACATGATAAAATACATGTTATAAAACATGCCTAAAAACGCTATCAAAAAATTGAAATTTATGGACTTTTGTGCCGGTATCGGAGCTGGCCGTCTTGGTCTTGAAAAAAATGGCTTAAAATGTGTTGGTTTTTCTGAAATTGATCCTGAAGCTGAAAAAACTTATAGACTTTTCTTCGGAGAAAGTGAAAAAAATTATGGTGATCTGACTAAAATTGATCCTAAATCACTCCCCGATTTTGACATGATGATTGCAGGTTTCCCTTGCCAATCTTTTTCTATTATTGGAGAAAGAAAAGGTATGGACGATGAACGAGGGCAAATTATTTTTAGTCTCATTAATATAATGCTAGCTAAAAATGTAAAATACTTTATTCTTGAAAATGTAAAAGGACTTACAAACCATGAAGGCGGAAATACTCTTAGGGTTATTTTAGATCAACTGGATAAAGCCGGTTATCAAGTTGAGTATGATGTTTTGAATAGCCTCAATTATGGTGTTCCTCAAATGAGAGAGAGAATTTATTTTGTTGGAGTAAGAAAAGACCTTGTAGACAAAGATTTTTACTATCAATTTCCAGAGTCTCAATCAAGAGTAAGTGTTACTGATTACTTGATTGATGATAGTGAACTTGAACTCAATGAGAGACATGATACCTACGAGACTTTTTTAAAGTATCTACAGAATAAATATAATCGTGGAGAATATTCTGTCGATCAGTTATTGGAAAAAAATTATAACGTTATAGATACAAGACAATCAGATATAAGAATATACGACAACAAAGTCCCTACCCTACGAACAGGTAGGCACGGAATTTTATATGTAAAAGATAACAAATTTAGGAAGCTATCTGGTTTTGAATCTCTGTTACTACAAGGTTTTCCAAAAGAAATCGCTACAAAGGCTAAGAATAAAATTGAAGAGTTGCATTTGTTAAAACAAACTGGAAATGCTATGACTGTGAGTGTAATTGAGGCGGTAGGTAGACAACTATTCAATAATTTACAAACTTCTGCATGAAAATAAACAAAAAGACTGTTTTGGAAGCCATAGCCCGAGGATCAAAAACTGCAAAAGCAGGTTTTAGTAATGAGCAAGATGTTATAAACATCTTTAATAATTGGAAAACTGATAAGGTCGCTAAAGAATGGTTGGGTGCGATGAATTACAATGTATCTGATATTGAATTTGTAAAAGCAACTAAAGTTAGAGGTCATTATAAAGCAGATATTCAAGTGAGAATAATGATTATTATTAAGTTGAAATCTCAAGAGGATGTCCAGAACTTACAAGTAAAACTAGTGAGTAATCCTCAAGGTTTTAATCAAATTGATAAAAGATGGGTAGATAAGTATGTGGAACTTTGGAATATTCCCTCTGATCTGACTGCCATACTAAAACTTTTTACTGGAGAAACCATACCAACACAAAGTAATTTAGAAGACCCTCGCAGAATGTTTTTATTTGAGATGAGCCAATCTGACCAAGATAAACTGATACAATTCTTTACTAAAAATAAAATCCTAATTGTTTCAGATTTATTGAAAGGTAGAGGTGAATTTTCTGCCGACTGGACACTTGTTATTCTAAAGGTTGGTGCGGAAGAAAGCCGTTGGATGTTAAAGTCAATCAATGAAGTCATGAATGTCTTTGGTAAGGGCGAAGTGAGAATTACTAATCAAGGTGGTCTAAAAATCGGCAAGATTGGTATGCAAAGAAAGGGTGGAGATGGTGGTAGAAAGACTGCAAGTATGTTGCAATTCAAAATTAATCCTGTTGAACTTTTTACAGAGTAAAAATCATTGACTTTTTGGTGTAGAAGTTCATAATAGCTTCATGTCATCGCTCTATTCTCAACCAAATCAACCTGAAAAAAGAAAAGTTTTTATTAGTTTTCACCATGCAGATGAATGGTATCGTAACGAATTTATTCGACGATGGGGAGATCAATTTATCGGTACAGACGTTAAACTTGGAGATATAGATACTGAAAACAGCGATGATTACACCAAACGATTGATACAAGTTGACCACATTGTTAATTCAAGTGTGGTTGTTGCTATTTATGGAACTCACACAAGAAAACGTAAACATGTAGACTGGGAAATATCTGCAGGTTTAAATGAAAAAGTGGGCGGTCATAAGGGATTAGTAGTCTTAATTGTTCCCGGTTTCCCCGGCCACCCTTTTGACCAAAATGGTGTTTATGATAAAGCTCTTTTGTATCCACATCTTCACCCTAGAACAGCAGAAAATGTGAAAACGGAGTATGCAGATGTTTATTTTTGGCCGGATATGTACACTAATCTAAATCCTGTTGAAGTCAAAGACCTTGTAGAACTTGCCTCAAAAAAGCGAGAGAGTCACAGTCATTTGATAGAGAATTCTCATCCTCAATATGTCAATAACTTGCCATGACAGCCACAAGCTCACTCGCAACTTTATTTTCTTTATCTCTTAATCGGGATTTATCTCTTGCAATAATACTCAACCCTATAGCAATTCTAATCGTAGTTTTAATATGCGTAATTTTTTTCACAATACGCTGGTACTTTTGGAGAGGCAATAATTTTGTAATAGATACCGCAGAAATGGGTATCGGCTCACATAAAATTTCTTTTAAACCAAACATAAGAGACCAAGAAATAGCATATAAAATATGGGTTGAGTTAAGCACAAGAAAAATCGGACTACCCATTGATTTAGAACACGATGTTATATCAGAAATTTACGACTCATGGTTCAACTTCTTTTCCATTACAAGGGAATTAATTAAAGACATACCCGTAAACAAAGTAAAAAACCAAAGCACAAGAAAAATAATAACTCTATCTATAAGCGTATTGAACGAGGGACTTCGACCACACCTAACAACATGGCAAGCACGCTTTCGTCGGTGGTATGATAGACAACTTGCAAATGCAACAGATGACGCTGACCCACAAGCAATTCAAGAAAAATACCCTAAATTTAGCGAACTAAAAACAGATTTAATTGCTGTTAATAAAAGGCTAATTAAGTATAGGGAGAAAATGCGGGAAGTTGTTTTAGGTATTCCCGAGGTTGAAAATAAAGTCCCCCCTCTCTCTGAACCCGTTTTGTAGTCTCTATATAGCTCTCCATACTAATGCTTCTATTCGTGCATTTTTTTAAACTAACTAATAAATTAATACTTTAGAGCCCTTCTTTTTTCAGCATCTCAACTGCCTTTTTAGCATCCTTTGAAAGTTTTTTTGGAATGAGAATGTGGAGTTTGATCAGGAGGTCACCGCGTTTGTTTTTGTCATACGGCACACCCTTGCCTTTGATACGCAGAATCTCCCCTATTGCGACTCCCTCGGGAATTTTGACTTTGATCTCGCCGTCGAGAGTGGTCACCGGCTGGTCTGCGCCGAGAAGTGCGTCGGAAAGTTTGACGTTTAAATCCATGACCAGATTGCTACCATCCTTTTTAAAGAGCGGATGTTTCTTGACGTAAATTTTGATATACAGATCGCCAGACTGTCCGCCGGACATTGCTTCGCCACCACCGGTCAGTCGGATCATTTCACCATTGTCGATACCAGCTGGAATTTGGACTTTGATTTCGCTTTCTTTTTTGTATACACCTGCACCGTGACATGTGTGGCATTTTACTTTTGGAATTTTGCCGGTGCCATGACAGTGTTCACATGTTGCTGTGGTTTCAAACTGTCCAAAAAATGTTTTCTTGACTTCACGAATCTGTCCACGACCGTTACAAATTTCACACGTCATCATCTCACTACCTTTTTCGCCTCCTGTTCCACCACACGTATCACATTTTGAAATTTTATTCAGAAGTATTGTACGCTCAACACCGAAAATAGATTCCTCGAACGACAGCTCGATATCAATCGAAATATCACGTCCACGTTTTGCCTGTGTGCGACGTCCACCACCGAACACATCACCAAAGATGTCACCGAGGTCAAACTCCATGCCGTTCCCACTGCCACCCTGTGTAAACTGAGAAAAGTCGAAATCCCCGAACCCGCCGAAACCACCTCCCTGGGCTCCAGAAGCCCCGCCGCTACCCGTAAATGCCCTGCCATACGTATCATACTCCGCACGTTTTTTGTCGTCAGAGAGCACAGAATACGCCTCATTTATTTCCTTGAATTTCGCATCATCACCGCCCTTTTTGTCAGGATGGTATTTGTGCGCGAGGGTACGAAAGGCCTTTTTTATCTCCTCCTTACTCGCCTTTTTATCTACGCCCAATGATTCATAATAGTCTTTTGCCATATGCAATATTATACTTTTTTTTGACCGTGTGGGTACTTGACTATACTTTTAATATTATGTATTGTGATGAATAGGAGACAGTAGAATGTACACGATTGAACTTCAAGAATCCGAAAGGTGCTACGGTCAATTCAACTCAATTGACAGTACAGAAGAGACCCTGAAAAGATTTGGCTACACACAGGTTGTAAAATTCCTGTGGATCCTAAAGGATGAGCAAGAAACTGTAATTGCTGCGGTGAGAATCATTCCATTAATTCTCCCCGAGCAAATCATGGATCTGCTGATGAAGTAGTGATCTCAACCAAAAACGCCCCGGGCTAGTCCCCGAGGCGTTTTCTATTATCTATTTATTATCTTCTGGTTTCTGTTCTGTGAACTCTGCATCTTTGACCGGCCCCTCACTCGCACCCGCACCTGCATCCCCTGCTGGTGGAGTCTGCTGAGACGATTCCTGCGACGCCTTATTCATCATCTCCCCTATCTTGGAAACCTCTGACGAAAGTGCAACAGTAGCTGACTTTATTTTCTCCAAATCATCACCTTCTTTTTCTTTTTTAAGATCTGCAACTTTTTCTTCAATCGAAGTCTTGAGATCCGCCGGCACTTTGTCACCCGCATCTCGCAGTGACTTCTCGGCAGTATAGATCAATTGTTCACCGAGATTTTTTGCTTCAACAACATCTTTTTTCTTGAGATCGTCTGCTGCATGTGCCTCGGCATCTTTTTGCATTTTCTCAATCTCCTCTTTTGAAAGTCCTGATCGTGCCTCGATACGGATTGACTGTTCCTTGCCACTCGCTTTATCCTTTGCTTTTACGGACAAAATTCCGTTTGCATCTACATCAAACATTACTTCTACCTGTGGCATACCGCGAGGTGCTGGTGGAATACCGTCGAGAATAAATCGTCCGAGAGATTTGTTGTCTCCTGCCATTGCACGCTCACCTTGCACAATATGTATTTCAACCGATGTCTGATTGTCTGCAGCAGTTGAGAAAACCTGTGATCGCGATGCAGGGATGGTTGTGTTTCGCTCTACTAGTTTCGTTGCAACCCCTCCCATAGTTTCAATACCAAGTGATAGTGGAATCACATCGAGTAGCAAAACATCCTTTACATCCCCACCGAGAATTCCTCCTTGGATTGCAGCTCCGAGAGCTACAACTTCATCTGGGTTAATTGATTTGTTTGGTTCTTTGCCGAAATACTCTTTCACTTTTTCTGCCATTTTTGGCATACGAGTCTGACCTCCGACGAGAATTACTTCGTTGATCTGAGCTGTCGTAAATCCAGATGCTTCCATTGCTCGTTTTGTGATTGCCATTGCACGATCAATGAATTCCATAGTGAGCTCCTCAAGTTTTGCACGAGTCATTTTGATGAGCAAGTGTCGTGGGCCAGAACTATCTGACGTAATAAACGGAATGTTTACTTCTGATTCCATCGCAGTCGAGAGTTCGATTTTTGCCTTTTCTGCTGCCTCATCAAGTCGCTGAAGTGCGAGTGTGTCTGCACGCAAATCAATGCCAGACTCCTTTTTAAACTCATCCGCGAGAAATCCTATGATTTTCTGATCAATATCCTTGCCTCCGAGATGTGAGTCACCATCTGTTGCCTTTACTTTTATATCTCCTCCCACTTCATCCACATCCACTTCGAGAACTGAAATATCAAATGTTCCACCTCCAAAGTCGAATACAACTATTTTTTCATCCTTTCGATTTTTATCAAATCCGTACGCGAGAGCGGCTGCAGTCGGCTCGTTGATAATACGTAGCACCTCAAGTCCAGCAATCTGTCCCGCGTCTTTGGTAGCCTGACGCTGTGCATCGTTGAAATACGCTGGTACGGTGATGACCGCCTGAGTTATTTTCTCACCTACTTTTGCTTCAGCATCTGCCTTTAGCTTTGAGAGTATCATTGCAGAGATTTCTTCTGGCGTGTAATCCTTACCATTCATTTTGACCAAAACTCCGTTTGTTGGAGATTTCAAAACCTCAAATGGCACGACTGCTTTGTCTTTCTGTACTGCTGCGTCATCAAACGTGTGACCAATGAAACGCTTGATACCGAAAATGGTATTTTTTGGATTTGTCACCGCCTGGCGTTTTGCAAGGAGTCCCACAAGTCGCTCGCCAGTTTTGGACACTGCAATAATAGAAGGAGTGGTACGCGCACCCTCCGCATTTTCAAGTATCTTCGGCTGTCCTGCCTCCATGACAGCAACAGCACTGTTTGTTGTTCCTAAGTCGATTCCAATAATTTTACTCATAACATTATAATGTTAAAATTTTTAATAAGTCACTAAAAAGTAAATTTAAGAAACTCGTTCTGACACATACGATTATGGCGCATCTCGGAGTCCGTGAAGAGACGAGAGCGAAGAAATTTTTCAACAGAAAAATATTCTGGCGACAGAATCGTATGTGGCATGAATGAGTTTCGCCACAATACTACTTAAATAGTTGGTGCTCTGGGTTTAGAACCTGATGAGTATAAAACATTTAAATCAAAATATGGTGAAGCTGTTTTACCTTCGAATACAATCTTTTCTGAATATGTATTTTTCTGAACAGAACCACAAAGTACAGGAGTAGAATTCTGAGTTAATACCTCACTTTCAATAACAACCGAACTCACCAGTCGAGCTTTGATACGACCACTGTTTTCATACACGCAAAACGTCGCACGAACGAGTTGTCCGTCTGCGTTTCGGATGATTTTCTCTATGAATTTACCTCTTGGAGTAGTTAGTTGTCGCATAGTATTTCAGAGAATTATACAATATTTCTGTTTCAAAAAGTATTGACAATTTATATATCTATTATATTATCTAATCTAGATAAGCCTGTAGAAAGGAGATAAAAAATGAGTCAGGCATACCCTGCCAAGCAGATAATTCACTGTCCCCTCTGCAATGACCCAGGACGACCCCAACACATTGGTCAAGGAGTTATGTTCTGCGAATGTTGCGGAAACAGATTCCGAGTAGTACACTCAAATCCCGGAAAAACTGGCAAAAAACTCGATCGGTTTATCAAAGATCGGATGCAATTTGCCTCGGGACCAAACACAAACTGACAATCTTGTCCTGCCGAGACCGCCATGCTGTCTCGGCGTTTCTCGTATATAAACAACAGAATCTCGTTGAGTAAAAACTTTTCTGGCGCATCTAAGGGTACACTTATGCAAGGCTCGGAGTCCGTGAAGAGACGAGAGCGAGGAAAATTTTCAGTAGAAAATTATTCCGGCAACAGAAAAGATTTTGTGAAAAAGAGATTAGTGTGTACTTTACTTCTCAATATGCGTAACACGTACTTTCGGCGCCCGTATTTCTTTTCCATTTAGCTCATACCCGAGCTGGACTACCTCCTGTATCTTTCCATCCTCTGACTCGTCTGTTGTTGGTATATTTTCAATCGCATCATCCCTCACTGCATTATACAACTCACCTACTGGATTTATTACCTTGAGTCCGTGGTTTCCGAGTATTGTCATGAGTTGTGAATGTATGTACTCGACACCCACTCGCCAGTTTTTATCTACTTTTTCCCATGCTTCTTTATTTTTAAACGCAGATTCAAATGAATCGAGAATAGGCAAAAGTTCCGTGATCGTATCCTCTTTTGCAAATTTCAAAAATTCTTTTCTCTCGCTCTCATCCTTTTTTCGAAGGTTTATGAAATCCGCTTTGTCTCTCTGCCACGAGTCGAGAAGCTCTGTATTTTTCTTCTCAAGCTCCTTGATCCGAGCCTTAAGTTTTTCCACCTTTGCTTTGTAATCCCCTCCTGTCACCTCTGTATTATCCTCCAACACAAAATCATCCCCAGCATCGGTATCCACCTCGGGTTCTGGTGCCTGGTTTTCTATTTTCTCATCTTCATTAGTATCATTCATGCGCAAAATTATACATTATTTTTAACTTTTCTAAAATTGACAAAAATATAATTAATGAGATATTGTAGTATAGGAGGGAAAAATGCTGAAGGAAATACTAACTTTGCTTTTTCTGGGGATGTGTTGTAGTATGCTTGCAATAGTAATTCCCAGAGCGTCAGGTGATCCTCGACGCAGACTGAGACCCTATGAGATTTACCGGGGTCTTGTATGCGGTGCGATATCAATTCCGTTCTTTTATTACACTCTGTATTAAGAAGTATTAAGAATTTTTCGCACTACCGCCGAGAGCCGCCAACGCGCTCCGGCGGTTTCTCATATCCAAAAAATACTGTATTTTTTGGATATGAGAAACTATAGAGGGTTAATTCTTATTTTTTAATTGCGTTGAATTATTTTTAATCCACTCTGAAGTCAAGACAACAATTGTTTCTACACGATCATTTGTTTGAGCAATTTCGAGCGCTTTGTCTCGCATTTCTTTTTGACTTACCGTTAAAATCAAATCATTGATATATAAGAAAACAATTAAAACTGCAACTGAAAGCCGTTTATTTCCATTTCCAAAGGCGTGATTTCTATTGATCGCATAGAATAAAATAGCTGCTTTTTTGTATATATCAGGATATAATTCAGTACCATACACTGCTTGTCTAGGTAAACTTAGACTTGCGTCTAGTTTTGCCTGATCATGATCTTTATACAAACCCATAGGTTCCTCATCCTGAAAAAGTTCACATGCCAAGCTGTGGCAGATATTCTCCAAAATTTCCTCGGAAATATAATTAATGGATGAGTTTTTCTCCTCTGTCATATCGTGCCAAGTCTTTTAACGTACCACCGTATTTTTCAATAGCAAAATTAATACCATTCTCGACTTTAGTGTCCAGTTCTTCTTTTTTATCATGCTCTCTTTTTTTATTATTATCAGAGAACCAACTTTGGATTAATTTTTTCATCCCTTACATTCTACACAAATTTACATGATTTGACAATGAAATTTACAACGTGTGATTACAATAAAACTCTCTTTCGAGAGTTTTATTGTTTTTAACGTTTTGACCATTGCAGGTCTTGTTTATCGCTTACTCCATTGTGGTGCCTTTCGTGCTTTCTTGAGTCCGAATTTTCGGCGCTCTTTTGATCGAGGATCACGTTTGAGGTGTCCCGCTTTTTTCAAATCCTTTCGGAGTTCCTGGTTGTTTAAAACGAGTGCTCGTGCAATACCGTGGCGAAGTGCCTCTGACTGTGAGTGGATTCCACCGCCTTTTATATGTGCAGTAACTTTAAATTTCTCTGTAGTTTCTGCAAATGGCTGTTTTGCGAGGAGTTGCATTTCTGCTGTAGGGAAATACTCGTGCAAGTCCTTGTCGTTTACAACAAAAGTAGTTTTGGATGCTGGGGTAATGCGAACACGAGCGACAGATGTCTTTCGTCGTCCTACCGCTCCTATATATCGCTCAGCATTTTTCTCTTTTGTTTCCATGTGTTTTATTCTGTAATAATTAAATTGTTCATCATTTTCTGTCGCAACTTGTTTTTAGGTAGCATACCTGAAACTGCCTCTTTAAACAACTCACTGTATCCTTTTTTCTCGATAACCTGCTCCATAGTTGGTTGTTTGAGTCCTCCTGGGTATCCTGAATATCTGCTGTATGTTTTTACAGAAAGTTTCTTTTCATCAATATCCGCCTTTGATGTATTTTTGATTTCAACAGTTACATCTGGAATATTGTTACGAGCAAAACCTGGAGTATTTTTACCCATGAGATATACAGCTGCATCTGATGCAACTCGTCCGATTTTTTTGTTTTCTGCGTCTAGTACGTATTTCATAATATTTAAATTATACAAACTCAATAACAGCCATGAGACTTCCGTCTGAAATTCTGCGAGGCAATTTCGTAATGCGAGTATAACCTCCCTTTCGGTCCATGTATTTTGGAGCAACTTCTTTTACGATTTTCTCTGCAGCGATCGCTCCCACCTCTGCGATGAGTTTGCGTCGTGCTGCTACAGTTCCTGCGCGACCCGTAGTCACCATTTTCTCGATCATTGGACGGAGTTCACGTGCCTTGGCATCTGTAGTCTGGATTTTGCCAGATACGACAAGTGCGAGTGCGAGGGATTTCATAAGTCCATCTCGTACTTTCTTTACTCGTCCAAATTTTCTTGTTGTTTTGTGGTGATTCATGGTAGTTGCGTTGGTGTGTTACGTTCTGACTATTTTAGGGTAATTCCAAAGTTCTCAAGAACCTCCTTGATTTCTGTCAGACCTTTTGAACCCAGACCCTCGATCTCTAGGATATCCTTTTCTTTCTTTCGTGCAAGTCCTCCGACTGTTCGAATGTTTGCATTTGAAAGTGCATTCTGTGTTCGCGCTGAAAGGTTGAGTGAGTCAATGCGAGTTTTGAGTGAATCTTCATCAACAGCAACTTTTGCAACAGAGTCATCTTTTGAGGAAGATGGCATGAGAATATCCTCTTCTTTAAATCCAATAATCGCCTTGAGCTGACTGATCATAGTTTCGATTGATTTCTCGAGAGCTTCTTTTGGAGTGATTGTTCCGTCTGTCTCAATAAAAATTTTCAAACGATTGAAATCTGTTCGATCACCCACGCGCATGTTTTCTACTTCGTAGCTAACACGTCGGATCGGTGTGAAAATAGCATCGAGAGTTATTTGTCCGATATCAACACGACTTTTCTGTAAAACGTCTTTCGTTACAAAACCGAGGCCTTTTTCTGCTGTGATTTCCATATCCAGATCAGCGGATTTGTCTGTAAGTGTTGCGATGACAAGTTCTGGATTTAGGATCTCAACTCCACCTGGAACTTTAATATCACCTGCCGTAACTTCCTTTACGCCTTTTACTTTGAGAGTAAGTGTCTGTGGTTCATCACTGACCATTCGAATTCGAACTTTTTTCAAATTGAGGAGAATTGTGATTGCATCCTCTTTGACACCTGGGATAACTGAAAATTCATGATCGATACCAGCAATTTTAACAGCAATAATAGCAGCACCTGGAAGCGATGACAAAATAATACGTCGTAGCGAGTTACCTAGGGTATGGCCGTAACCAGGATATAGTCCATCGATCTCGTATGATCCGGTGAAATCTACCTCTGATACAATTTTTGGCTTTGATGGTAATACAATTGTATAGTCAGACATGATAATTTGTTATAAAATCTCTTAAAATCTATTAAAATAATTATGAAAATGAATCAATTTATTCTACACTAGTTCTTGAAAAATATCAAGAAGATTGTCATAAGTTATAAAAACTCTTTCTCTCCAAAGTTTTTACAACTCCAGATTATCTACTGTAGAACTCAATTACCGCGTTCAAATCAAACATATTTTCTGTCGTTACAAGCTGTGGCATACCCTGAATTTCTGCGACTTTCTTAATGCTATCTAGTTTGATCCACGATGGCACTGTTGCATTTTTGATTTTTTCGTCAACTCCTGCAAACAACGGCTTTTTCTGTGATGCTGCACGAATCTCGATTTTATCTCCAATGTTTACACGAAGTGATGGAACATTGATTCGTTTGCCGTTTACTGTGATATGACCGTGTGACACCATCTGGCGGCTACCTGATCGAGTTGTCGCAAATCCCATACGATACACTGTGTTGTCGAGACGTCGCTCGAGGAATTCAAAAATAGTCTGAGTAGTTTTAGGAGTTTTCTTTTCGAGAGCTTCTTTCACATAGTTTGAGAACTGGCGTTCTGAGAGTCCGTATGTAAATCGTGCCTTCTGTTTCTCATTGAGCTGAATAGCAAACTCTGATTTAGGTTTTGAAAATCCACGCTTTTTACCCTTGCGCTCGAGTCGCATAGCATATTTTTGAGTCTGAGTTTTCTCAAATATTGGTGCCCCGAGGCGTCGTGCTATTTTGTATTTTGGTCCAGTAATCATAATATATTTAAAAAATTATTCGGGTTAGTTTTATACTCGTCGTGGTTTTTTGGGCTTAGGTCCGTTAAATGGAACTGGAGTAACATCCTTGATTCCGGTTATATTGATACCCTTTGAAATGAATCCTCGGATACCTGACTCACGTCCAGAACCCACGCCTTTGACCACCACAGCGGCCTCTTTCATACCCATAGTAGCTGCTTTTGCACCTACGATTTCACCCACCTTTGCTGCTGCAAATGGTGTGCCTTTTTTAGCACCCTTGAAACCAATTGATCCAGATGAAGATGTAGCGAGCACATTGCCTTTAGCATCCGTAAGAACGATTTTTGTGTTATTGAAAGTAGACTGAACATACAGTGTTCCTACGTCTACTTTCTTTTTGGATACAGAAGGGACTTGTGATCCCTTTGATTCTGCACTTGTTCCTTCTGTTTTTACGATGCGTTTTTTGCCCATGTGATTATATTAGTTTCAGTTATTTCTGTTTATTTCTTATCCGCTATTTTTCGCCCAGTTCCCATCGTCTTTCGAACGTTTCCTCGGCGTGTACGAGAATTAGTCTTTGTACGCTGACCTCGTGACGGCAAGCCCTTTGCATGGCGACTACCACGATATGCCTTGATATCTTTGAGTCGCTTGATATTTCCCGCTACTTCACGTTTCAAATCTCCTTCGATTTTGATTCCCTCGATAATTTTTCGAATAGCGTTTTCCTGATCAACAGTGATATCTTTTGGTTTAAGTCCATACGGCACTTTTGCTGCGTCGAGTACTGTGTGTGCACGTGATCGTCCAACACCATACAGAACTGTTAATCCAATCTCGATTCGCTTTTCTTCCGGCAATGTGATTCCAAGTATTCTCATAGTATATAAATATTAACCCTGTCGTTGTTTATGTCTCGCGTTATTTTTGCACACAACATACACGTAGCCCTTTCTTCGGACCACCTGGCAATGCGCACATATTTTTTTGACTGAAGATTTTACTTTCATTTTGAAATTGTATCGATTTACATTCGTTTGGTTATTCTGCCCTTTCCTCCATACGGCTCTATTTCGACGACAACACGGTCGCCAATAAGTACTCGTATCCTATGTAATCTCATTTTTCCAGAAAGATATGTCAACATTTCCTCACCCGTATCATCACGTTTTACCCGAAAAAGTGTGTTTGGCAATGCTTCGGTTACTACAGCTCCAATACTTGTGTCTTTTTTATTCTGGTCTTGCATTACAATAATTATTCAATGTGTAATATCCTAGCAGAAGAGGGGGTGTTACGTCAACCCCTCTCCCGGCTATTGTGTTACTTTAGATCAAGGGTATTTATAAATGTCACCTTATTGGGATCAGACGGAATGGTAGAATTCCAAAATGGACGAGTTACAATCCAGGATTCCTTAATAGCAGGGTTGGCCATAATAATCTCCCGCGCATGACCTTTAGAAATCCCCAGCAGGTCAGATTTTAGCTTATTTTCGTCAAAAACCCATACTAAATTTGCATCTCCCTTGAGATTGAATGTAATCGTTGTTGCTGTCGCTGGATCTGAAGTGGCATTTTCTGGGTATGTAAACGTGAGTAAATCAAGATTTGGAATTTTGATTATATCGGGGGTAGATGACGCTAACACTTTTTCAATAATAGCATGTGAAAGTGCTGCACGATCAAAAATAACTGCATTAACAGTGCCTTTTTTATGTAGGATTGCGGTGCTTGTTGTTGCACCAGAATCAGCAGTCTGACCACTCGCCTGGGTCAGAGCATCAAATGAATACGATACGTCGTTGGTATACATAACAAAGTTTGCTGGAATTTGAGACATAATATCCTTTGCAAGGCTTGCCTTGAGTGTTGTTTCCAATTCAGTATTACTGGTGCCTAGAACATCCCCTGAAACAATTTTTTGCATCCCCGAAAATCCGCCCGACATTGCAGTTTTTGAACGCGCATATATTCCCACGTATTTTGGATCACCTTTAAAGCCTGGAATTACAAAATCCTTGAGGCCAATATTGTATTTAGGACCAACCGCATCTGCGATTACAGTTACTTCTATTTGTCCAGGTGTAGCACCTTGTTTACCTGGTATAGTTACACCCTGAATCAGTCTATATATGAGACCTTCTGGTGTTTGAAGACGTGTATTTATTACTAGTTTTTGTGATTGTGAGCTAAAATTATTGTAAAGAATGACATTGCCTTGTGCTTTTTTCTGTACGTTTTGTTCTCCTGTTGCCGTCACAGTTTTTTCTACATCTTTTGTAATTGTGACTAATTGGAAACCAAGATTCATACCAGTTGCATCTTTTTTGGCAATAAATGTAGTGTCTAGTGGCTCTATTTGATTTCGTGGAGTAATACGAATTTCTGCACTTTTAAATAATGCTGAAATTCCAAATGCAAGTGCAATAAAAAATAGAACAAAGGTTATGTAGAGTGCTTTTCTTGAGGACTTGTGCGGCTCATCGTATTCGTATGAATACGAGGGTGTAGATATAACAGGTGGAGTCGGTGGAACAGGCGCAGATGGCGGTGCATTTTGAGCCCCTTGATCTGGCGGTGTGATAGTAATCATTGGTGCAACGCGCTGTATGGATACGGGTCGTGAAAATGGCTCTCGAGCAGGTATTTCCTTTTTTATCTCTGGAATTTCAGTTTTTTTCACTGCGCTTTCCATTTTTTTTCTACGTTCTACCTCCGTCTGAATCTCACTTTGTTCTATTTGTTCAGTGCGTTTTAATCGTGATGGCAGTGCGACATTACGAATAGATCTCGGAGATGGCACCACATCCTGCACTATCTTTTTTTTGTGTACGATTTCTTTTTTCATGAGTAGATTACTACGTATATTGTAACGCACAAACATACATTTGCAAATAAATGGGTGTGAACAAATGGAACCCCAGCTCCACAAAACTTCTTTCTCCTCATTTCTTTTTTAGGGCACGCGATAAATTCTGCTGAATTTTCGCTCAATCTCCCGCCAGCGGTCCGAAGTCCCTAAAAAAGAAATGACTCAACGAAGTTTTGTTGAGTGGTTATGTAAAAATTTATTTCAGATACAACAAAGGCCGGGGGTGCAAAACGCACACCCGGCCGAGCTTATTTCTAACGGAACCTGTACCAGAGGAGACCGTCTCCGTGGTTGGTCATCGCCTTCAGAAGCTTGAAATGAACACCGACCTTCTGAGCGATATTACTCAGAACCTTGCAAATCTCTTCCTTCTCTCGATCGGTCAGAGTCAGATAAACCACACTACCATTATTTGGGAGTCCGTGGTCGAAAATCATCGGACCCGCAGTAACAGTTGGACGAGTAGAGTCTTCCTTCGGAAATATTCCGACACAAACTCGTGGAGTGGCGGGTGCCACACCCCGAAAGAATGAGTTGTCCGTTTCCATTGAAACGAAATAATGCTCTTTCTTGGCCAAACTAATCAGCTCGCCAAGAAGTGCTTCTCGCTTTTCACCGTTCATATTTTCTCCAGTCTCTTCATATTATACACCTTATGAGACTGAAAGTCAATAGCTAGAAAATGGCTTTATTGCTTCCTAATTTTGTTGTAAAACACAGCGAGGATTCCTATGAATTCGTCGGATTGCACACGGGGGTTGTTTTTGAACATTTGCGAGAGCATTTCTGTGTTCAGGTGCATGATGTTTGCGTGATATCGAAACAGCGAGGTGGTATCGTTTTTTGGAAATTTGAGAAACTCAGTGTAGAGCTGTGCCACATCATCATCGGCAGTAATGTACACTTTGGATGGTAGGGACATTTTAGGAGACAGTTCGAGCAGAGCATTTTCGAGATAAATAGCCCATTCCCTCTCTATATCATCCAAAATTTTCTGCATATCCTGCTCCACTTCATCATCCCCTTTTCGTGATGACCATAGATGAAACATGGACTCCGCGATTTCAGGAGAAACTCCGAGCGCTTTTGCAATCTGACGAATGACAAAATTTCGGCCCGATGGAAATGTTGCAGTTTGAACTATTACATCATTTTGAACAAGAGTAATATCTGTTGCCTCTCCAGCCACATCCATAATCAGAAAATCTGTTTCATTTACAAAAATTTCTTTGATCGTTCCAAATGAAACTACAGGAAATGTATGAACAATCATGTGATCCTTTGGAATATGTGAATTCGAAAAAATAATATCAGTTATTTTGTCTGATATTACTTTTGCAACCACTGACAAACAAACATACGCATCAAATACTTTTGTTTTCTTTCCAATCACGTCACGAATTGCATATCCATTTATTTTGCTGTGCACAATCGCTTTTTCTACAACCTCTAGTTGTCCATTAAACGCACCTCCATATTCAGTTGCCCTCATTTCTTGCTGAAACATTTTTGACTCTTCTTCAATCACATCTACTATAAATTTCTCTGTGATGATAAATGCGTTTTCCTGTGTCAAATGAATATGTTTTGTTTTCGACACATACCATGGTGATGAAAATGCGAGAAGTGCATTTCGCAAATGTTTTTTCTTTCCCTTCCAATATGGATCTTCAAATCCTCGAAGCATAGCCTCTTTAAGTAAATCAGTAAGTAGTGTACACGTACCCGATAGGAGTTGTGCCTCATCCAGTTTTTCTGACATGACAAACGGCAATCGGTTGGTATAGAGGACATACGGATTTGATTCAGGTCTAAATAGGACAAATGCGAGAGCAATGCTTCCATTGCCAATATCTATCATGAGCGAGACTTCTTCGTGTGTGTCATCAAAAATCGAGAAAAGTGACATGTAAATATAATATCACAAAATTATATTTACATACGAATCGACCCCAGCGGTAGCGCGGGGTCGAGGGTCGAATCATTGGGTATGTCTTTTACAATCGGGACTTTTGCCAGTAAAGATTGTGCAGATGAACGGACCCGGAGCGTGAATGTACTGTGCAATGACTACTTGATCACCGAGTAGCAGATTGCCCTGGCTAATTTGAGATCCGTCATTCTTGCGGCATGCGAGACGGAATAGTATCCGATCCTCATATGCCACAAATATTTCTGTACGAACGCAAGTTACATCTTGAGCCACTACTACTTTGGCATTTTGGGTTTTATTGTTCAGACCTGCTACAGCAAATCCCACAGCCAACACCACATACACACTAAGAGTGAGTGCTACTTTATCATACGCAGTCATTGTACACCTCTACTTGTAACAATAATCCGGGGTGGAAAAATGTCAATCCAACACAGCTTTGATCCTGCGAACCCCAGCAGAAACCGCTTCCTCTTTTATAATTTTGAAATGTCCCAACACTTCCGTATTTGCAACATGCGGTCCGCCACAAAATTCTTTTGAAAATGCATTTTCCATGGTATCCCCAATAAAATAAATACTCACCTCCTCCCCATATTTATCTCCAAAGAAATGTCGTGCACCAGTTTTCATTGCGTCATCTTTTTTCATAATAACCATTTGCACGGGCAGTCTCTCATGAATTTTTTCATTTATAATATCTTCCACTTTTTTCTTTTCTTCGTCGGTCATTTTCATATCATGTGCAAAATCAAATCGAAGTCGCTCCGATGTTATGTTACTTCCCTTTTGTGATACATGCTCACCGAGTACATCATGTAATGCCTGATGTAACAAATGCGTTGCAGTGTGATATTTTGTTTCCATTTCGCCTGTACTTCCAAGTCCTCCTTTAAATTTCTGCTCGCTACCAGCACGTGAGAGTTCCTGATGTTTTGTCAGTTCCTCGTGGAATCCATGCTCATCCACTGCATACCCCTTTTCCTGTGCAAGCTCGCGAGTCAGTTCAAATGGAAAACCGTATGTTGAAAATAGCAAAAATGCGTCTGGTCCAGATATTTTCTTGCTTTTATATGCAAATGTTCCACCATGAGTCATTTTTTCGAATTCTCGCATTCCGCTATCGAGTGTTTTTCGGAATTTTCTCTCCTCATCCTCGAGCACCACAGAAATATTATTTTTCTTTATACGAATATCATCATACACACCTGCATATGTTTCAATAATGTACGGAATAAATGATGTCAGGAATTCAGGGTGGAGTCCCATGTTGTCTGCATGACGGACAGCACGACGAATGAGTCGTCGCAATATATACCCGCGATCAGTGTTCGACGGCATGACACCATCTGCAATCATAAACACCGATGTGCGTACGTGGTCTGCCACAATACGTTCAGAACGAATATTTTCCCGTGTTGCATGTTCACGAATATGCCCAATGAGTGGTGCGAATAAATCTGTATCAAATATGTTTGTCTTGCCTTGGACTGCCATGACAACACGTTCAAGTCCCGAACCGGTGTCAACATTTTTAGAATCCAGTTTTCCTACGACCTGACCATCCGATTTGAGATATTCCATGAACACGTCATTCCAAATCTCGACGATTTTCTGTTCATCATCAGCTTGCATGTATTCAGTTAAATTCATTCCATTACGAAGTTCACCAGTAATATCGTAAAACATTTCTGTATCGGGACCGCATGGGCCATTGTCACCCACACTCCACCAGTTTTTTGATGCTGGCCTAAAATAGATTCTCTCCCCTGCCACATTATTTTTCTCAAATATCTCTCTCCAAATTCCAGATGACTCCTCGTCTCGTGGAGCATTTTCGTCACCAGCAAAACAGGTTACGTAGAGTCGTTGTGGGTTGAGTCCAAGCCCCTCTGTCGGCGATGTTAGGAATTCGTAACTCCATTCGATTGCCTCTCGTTTGAAATAGTCGCCGAGTGACCAGTTACCGAGCATTTCAAAAAACGTGTCATGTGTATTGTCGCCCACTTCATCAATATCCACTGTTCGAACGCATTTCTGAGAGTTTGCGAGGCGTGTTCCCTGTGGATGCTTTTCTCCTAGGAGGTACGGCACGAGCGGCTGCATGCCGGCTGTATTGAACAGCACAGATGGATCATTTTCTGGCACAAGTGGTGCAGATGGAATAATAGCGTGCCCACGCTTTTCAAAAAAAGCGAGGAATCGTCTACGAATTTCCTGAGATGTCATTGGGTTCATATTATATATACTGCCACAAAATGAAGAAAACGAAAACCCCTCCTACCCGGCGATCGGAGTAGGAGGGGTCTGAATTCGTCTGCATAGTGCATGAGTTAGCACCCAGTAGTGCCTTGGATTTCTCCTCCAATCCTCTCGAGTGCTTTTCTGCAGTTGATCCAGAAGTTCTTCATGAGAAAATCTGTCTTGAAGCCACTTGACCATCATTTCCCGACAATAATTCAATTTTTGTCGGGAAATTTTTTGCTCATTCAGATACTTTCGTACCTCAACGATCTTACTCTCCTTGAACTTCGCATCTTGAATGCTTGTTCCAGGAAAATTTCCTTTCACTAAAATCGGCTTTGCAGAACGAATGCACACCACCTCGCATTTACCCATCCCGAGAACCTCCCGTCTAAAATTCTATACCCTTAATTTTAAATTGTCGAATGTGTGAGTCGGTTACGAAATATATTTCTTTAGTACCTGAAAATCCTGAAGGAGTGTCTGTTTCGTTCCACCATTATATAGTGCAACTGCAGGGTGGTAGAGTGGTACGATATCCACCTTTCCGTAGCTCGCCTGTGCTGTAAATTCCTTGCCGTGCATTTCTCCAATCGGTCCGAGCTTATCATCAATACCCATTTGCGTCATGATGTACTCCATCGCAAACCGTCCGAGAGTCGCAATAACTTTCGGTTGTATTATCTCAATCTGCCTATCGAGAAATGGTGTATATAACTTTATTTCAGCTGGTGTAGGATCGCGGTTCTCAGGTGGACGATCCTTTACTACGTTTGTGATATACACGTCCTTGCGATCGAGACCAATAGAAGCGATCATTTCATCCAAAAGTTTCCCAGAGCGTCCACAAAACGGCCGTGCAGTTTCTGCCTCTGTTTTTCCCGGTGCCTCGCCAATGAACATGATCTGTGCAGTATGACTCCCCTCACCCACCACAGGAAAATACTTATTTTCCAATCGGTATTTATACAAAGGAGATTTTTTAAACTCGAGCAATTCATCTCGAATTTCTTTCATTTTTTCATAACGCTGCTCCGGTGAAAGTGACATACTTAAAATAAAATTATTTCTTATTCTTCTCCTTTTTAGCTTGTGATTTTTTCATAATGCAATACTTACAATGTTGCGATTTCGTCAATAACTCTTTTTGATGTTTCATCATCCACTCCTATTGATGCAAGTAGGTCAGGATTTTCTGTGATTGTTTTACAGAGAACAACACCCTTATCCAAAAGTAGTTTTTTGTGAATACCATCGAGTGCAGTCAGACATGTCAGCGGATGTAGTTTTGCCTCAAGTATCATGTCGTGCAAGTTGCCATGCGGTGGATAGTTCCAGCCAATCATGACGAGTCCACCCTGGCACGATCCGTATTCAATCGCCGTACTCGTAAATTTAGTGTTTGTTACGAGCCATCCTTCGTCGAGATCGCGTTCTGCACCACCTTGCTTTGCACCATACTTAAATTTCATTTGTCGTAAATCATCAAACCGAGCCTTAACATACAATGCGATTTTCAAATCCGATCGAATACCGAGCTGGTTGTGAAATTTGGCCTCCACCATGATCAGTTTCTTTTCATTCCACGCGACAACATCCACTTCATGCTCAACACAAAACCCTCGCACAATCTGCCCTGTGATCGCCTCATAGCCTTTGTATTTAAAAATTTCTGCAATGAAATCCTCAAACGGAAATCCCGATGGACCCAAATCCATCACTGCGCGTTTGATGGAGTATTTGATTGCAGTAGGACGATTATCCCGATGAAGTAATGCAAACGCATGCGTGTATATTTCATGTGTGGTGATTCCATCTTTCATGGTTTCGCTCAGCGTGGACAATATCTCCTCGACCTCTTTTGTACTCGCACCTGCACGTTTGAGCGAAAACTCTAATTTTTTTGTATCAAAAAATTCTTTCTTCCCGTCCGATTTTGTAACATATATTGGTTCTGTATTCATAGGAGAATTATCGCATAAACATGTAGCCCAAACAACACACCTTGACTTTTTAGTATAAAGTGTGATATAATGCGGACGGAAAGGATTAAAATTGTCAGAACAAAAAAAGCAGAGTTTCAGTTCTCAGACGCTTCTCATCTATTGGCGTCACATTAAAGCCTATTGGCCACTGCTCATACTCTGCGCAGTTGGTATTTTCACTCACATCGGGTCCGATTTACTCGCACCCTTGATGTACAAGAAGCTTTTAGATTTACTCGCCATTGATCCATTTCATCCCGCACAACGCGGTACGATGGATCAGATCTACTTCACCATCAGATTGATTGTACTCGCAGCTTTTGGAACATGGATCGGATCGCGTATACAAATGTATGCCGTCCAAAAATTCGAGAGCAGCTGTATGGCTGATCTGAGTAACACATGCTTCAGGTATCTACACAATCACTCCTACAAGTTCTTTTCAGACAATTATGCTGGATCGCTTATCAAAAGAGTTAATCGTTTTCCCGTCTGCTTTGAGATGGTAGCTGATCAATTCTTTCTTCAATTTGGACCAATCACCATACGGATTGTGTTGTTGCTTGGCATCATGTTTTCACGCAACAAGCAGCTCGGATACGCTCTCCTCACCTGGACCATCGTATTCGTGTGTTACAACATACTCTTCTCTCGGTACAGATTAAAATATGATCTGAGGCGTGCAGAATTGGATTCTAAAGTGACTGGACGACTTTCAGATACGATCAGCAACAATATCAACCTAAAGTTGTTCGCGGGTATTGAACGAGAGAATTCCAGTTTCAAAAATCTCACCGATGAACATCGTCACGCACGCTATTTCTCTTGGAATCTGTACGAGCGATCAAATTGGTTTCAAGGACTTTCGATCATAATACTTGAAGCTATAATGATCACTATGGCAGTAACATACTGGAGCCGTGGAATTTTGACTCTCGGTGATTTTATACTACTGAGGTTTTATTTCAGGGATTTGGTAAATAAAGTTCAAGAAATTAGTGGCAGTGTTCGTAAGTTGTACGAGGCAATGGCGGATGCAAACGAGATGACAGAAATCTTACTCACCAAGCATGAAATCTGTGATATCGAAGATGCACTCCCCCTTGTCGTCCAGGCTGGAGAAATAGAGTTTCATAACGTGCAGTTCCGATATACTGGCAACGCAAATTTAGTCCTCAAAGATTTCAACTTGCGGACAAAAGCTGGTGAACGGATCGGCATCGTGGGCTCTTCAGGTGGTGGCAAGTCTACTATTCTCAAACTGCTCGTCCGACTACACGACGTCACTGACGGTATGATCCTGATCGACAATCAGGATATCACCCAAGTGACTCAGAGTAGTCTCCATCGCAGTATTGCTTATGTCCCGCAGGACCCGATTCTTTTCCATCGCACGCTCATGGAGAACATTCGGTACTCGCGACCGGAAGCAACAGACGAAGAAGTAGTTCACGCTGCAAAACTGGCACACTGTCATGAGTTTATTTCTAGTTTTCCTCAAGGGTATGAAACTCTTGTTGGTGAGCGAGGAATCAAACTGTCAGGCGGTGAACGTCAGCGAGTGGCAATCGCACGAGCGATCCTCATGAACGCTCCAATTATCGTACTGGATGAGGCAACATCAAGTCTCGATTCAGAATCGGAAGTGCTCATCCAAGATGCTCTATCAAAGTTGGTTGCGGGACGAACGGTTTTTGCAGTCGCACATCGTCTCTCGACAATCCGCAAAATGGATCGCATCTTTGTAGTCACGAATGGTCAGATCGTCGAAGAAGGCAACCACGACCTTCTCCTCAAAATTAAGGATGGAACCTATCAGAAACTCTGGGAACTCCAGACTATGGATTCATCTGAGGATAAGAATGATCAGACTCAAGGATATCTACAGTAGTTCTTTCGTTTTAAATGTAGAGCACGGCTTAACAGTCGTGCTCTTTTCTTATACAAATTTATTTCTTAAATCTCTTTGCTTGCAAGTTATACAACTCTGAATACACCCCTTTTAATTTCATAAGTTCCTTGTGACTTCCCTCTTCGATTAGTTTTCCTTTTTCCATTACAAAAATTTGATTGCATTGCAAAATAGTTGAGAAATCATGGGAAATGAGAAGTGCGGTGGTAGAACTTGAAAGTTTTTCGAGAGAATCAAATATTTTTGCCTCGGACTCCGCATCCACTGAGGCTGTTGGCTCGTCGAGGATCATGACAAATGCGTTGCGATACATGATTTTAGCAATTGAGAGTTTCTGACGTTGACCCTTGCTTGGTTCCTTGCCACCAAACTCAACACCGAGTTGCTGGTTGTACCCGTCTTTCCATTCATCAATAAATGTATGTGCCTGACTGAGTTCAGCTGCTTCTTTCACCTTTTCCATTGAAATTGGTTTGTCAGGCTGCCCAATACCAATCGCCTCTTTGACTGCAAAATCATAACTCGCATAGTCCTGGAACATAATTCCGAGATACGACCACCACTCCTTTGTCGAAATATCCCGCAAGTCAATTCCGTTTACAAGTATCCGTCCCTCGACTGGGTCGTAGATACGACAAAGCAGTTTTACAAACGTCGTTTTTCCTGCACCATTGTTTCCCACAAGTCCAATTTTGAATCCAGGTTTAAGTATTAGACTTAGATTTCGCAAACTCCATGTTTCTGTATTTGGATATTTGAAACTAACATTTTCAAAAACGATTTCTGGAGCTGTGGCAAGTGAAAGAATTTTTGGATTTTTGATTTCTTGAATTATAGACTTTGTCTCTACAACCTCTTGAATATCCTTTACTGTCAGGTGAGAATCATACTGTCGAGAAATCGAGAGTAAAATATTTCCGATTGACGAACGTACTGTCGAAAGTGTTCCTATTAAATACACAAGACTACCGATAGATGCACCCCCATCGGTCACCTGCTTTACAAGCAAAAACAAGGCTCCTGCAAAACCTAAATACGCTATAATATCAGTAACCGTTGTCTGCCACACTCTGGATCTTTCCAATTTCAATTGTATGACTTCGAAATCAGTCAAAATCTTACGCATCCAATTCAAAATCTTGTCTCCAGACTGTAATAACTTTGTTTCGATAAGGGGGATTTTGTGCTGAATATGTTGTCGTAAATCCTGATAGCGTCTTTGCTCTGGAGAATCTTTGCTCCAAATGCCCCAGGATCGAGTTGAATATTTAATATCTGTAAGAAAGCTGGGTACAGCCGAGACAATAACGATAAGATAAATAAACCAACTAAAATGTACCGCGAGAAATGTACCAACAACCAAACTGGCAATGGCTGAGACAAGATCAAATTGCTGTGCAGCAAGTTCAAATGGCACAAACGGACCTTTTCTAAATGCTCGCTGTAGTAAGTCTTGAAATTTTGAATCTTCGTATGTCGCAATATCAATTCGCTCACGATGTTTGAAAATATCCAGTTCGATCTCTCTGGAAAGAGCGAGTTGCCAATGGCGATTTATAAATAGGCGTACATTTCCTAAAATTGTTGGAAGTGCGGTCACAGATGCATACAGAAAAAGTATCATCCAAATATCTTTATATGAACCAAGTTTTGCCCCGAGTAGAATACTATTTACAAGTTTTCCAAGAAACCAAGAACTGCCATATGGGAGCACGCCAACAATGATAGAAATTATCATTATTGCAAAAGTTTCCTTTCTCGCGAAACGAAAAGCATAGCTCATAGAAAATCGCACACTCTTCAAATACTCTTTAATATTTTTCATTAAGAATTATTGTACCACTTTTTCAATTATTCCCCCACCGAGACAGAGCGAATTATCGTAGAGAACAGCAGATTGACCCACGGAAACTCCCTCTTGTGGTGTATCAAATACGATACGATATTCATCATTTTCTTTTGTGAGAACACACGCTTGTTTTTGCTGACGATAGCGGATTCGAACAGTAGTTTCATATGGAAACACTGGTTCTGTTCCAGAAATGAAATGTAGATTTTTTATAATTACACTTTTTGCGTTGTACTCTGTATTTTCATTTTCTAAATTTTTACTTGCAACAGTGATTGTATTTTTCTCTATATCTTTGGATACAACAAAATACCTTCCATCATCTGGACCCTTTTTTACCACATCAAATCCGTGACGCTGACCAATCGCATAGAACACCGCTCCATCATGTGTCCCAATTACCTCCCCATCGGTATTTAATACATTTCCTTTTTCTGTTTTGATATAGTGCGAGAGAAAATCCTTCATATCCACCTTGCCAATGAAACACAATCCTTGACTATCCTTTTTGGTTGCAGTCGGTAGTGCAAATTCCTCGGCGAGTTTTCTCACTTCTGGTTTAGTCATGCCTCCCACCGGAAAGAGTGTGTGTGAAAGTTCATGCTGACCAAGAGTGTGTACAAAATATGACTGATCTTTATTTGTATCAACTGACTCATGGAGTTCAAACTTGTCATCTTTTTGTATTACTTGTGCGTAGTGTCCTGTTGCCACATAGTCAGCGCCCATTTCGAGAGCTTTGCGAAGAAATACACCAAACTTTACGTATTTATTGCAAAACACATCGGGGTTTGGAACGCGCCCAGATGAATACTCTCGTATCATATAATCTACCACCTCTTTTTTATATTCAGCTTCACAGTCGAGAGTTATAAATGGAACGCCGAGAGTGGCACAGACTCGCATGGCGCTCCGTCGTTCCTCCTTCCAGTCACACGGTAAAAAATCTGGATACCAGACCTTGAGAAACACACCTGTGACATCGTACCCCTCATTTTGTAACAACGCCAAAGCAACAGAGCTATCTACCCCGCCCGACACCCCCACAAAGGCTTTAGATTTTTTATTTTCCACACCCTCTTTATACCACAAATATTTGAAATTGGTATAAATTCAAAAACTCGTCGAAAACATGTATTTTTTGGAACATCGCGGAACCCATGTAGAGGTGAGCGCGAAGAAATTTTTCTCCAGAAAAATATTCTGTTTCCAAAAAATACATGTTGAGAAAGAGTTTTAGAATTTTATTAAACTACAAATATTTTGCTTTATTCTTTTTATGCTCCTCAAATGTCTTGGCATAATACATCACCCCATCTTTTCCAGTTAGAAAATATAAATAATCAGTTTGTACAGGATGCAGTGCCGCATCGATGGATTCGAGCCCTGGATTACTGATCGGTCCTGGAGGCAATCCGGCATACTTGTACGTATTATACGGAGAATCAATCTTCAAATCACTCGCAGTCAGAGTATACGAGTTTTTACCATTTACATACGAAAATGCAGCATCAACCTGGAGTGGCATACCGAGGCTAATACGTTTCCAAAGCACACCTGATACTATTTTACGATTTTGAAGTGTTCTCGCCTCGCCCTCGACAATAGACGCCATTATAATAATCTCCTCTTTTGTATGACCAGATTTCTTGATTTCAGAATCAAGGGAAGTAATTTTTTTATTAAAATTATTCTGCATGATAGATACAACAACTTCTGCAGAGGCGTTTGGAGAAATAAAATAGGTGTCAGGAAATAAATATCCCTCCTCACCCCTAGCAATTTCAATAAAATGCGCTGTATCGAATCCCACAATATGTTTACTTAGATATTCTGCAATCGCAAATACATTCCACCCTTCTGGAATAGTAATTTTAATCGGTTCCAAATGAAAATTCCCGCGAACAAGTCTGAGTGCGAGCACGACACTTCCCTCGTCTGAATTGAGCAGATATTCGCCAGCAATCACACGTTTCTCCCCTCCAAAAAATATAACTGCGGAACGAAAAAGGATCCGTGAATTAATAATATGTTTTGAGTACAGCATTTCTGTAATACTTTGCAATGATTCTCCGGGTGGAATAATAACACTCTGTCCTTTTGGAAATCCCACAGGCACACTAAACAGCACCGTGTATAGGAGAAAAAAAAGAATACATACACCTGCAATGCGCAACAAATATTTGCGTGCAATTTGACGAGGAGTCAAACGCGGTGTACCTGGATTTTCTATGACTACTCTCTGTTCTATATTTTCCATTGGAGTATTATACAGGAATATTGACAGGAGCCTCTGCTTTTTTGGAGCCAATTCGTCCAAATGTAGGTGTGGTACTAACCTGACCAGGGAAATGATACAGAGTTGCAAGCTCCTCAGAATTTAATACAAAATACGGTCGTTTATATGGTTTGAAAAAATATGCCCGTCGTTTGTATGCGTCCAGCATTTCTTGTCTCTCTTTATTTCTCGCCTTTTCACTGCGGGGTATAATTAAACCAAAATATTTATTGAAAAATGGTATGTTGTCACTCGATCCTCGAGCGGGTTTAAACCCATTCAAGTTATTGGAGTTAAAATGTGCAATACCACCGATCATACCACCAATATTTGCCCCCACAAAAATATCTTTTGGAGCTGTATAAATAATACGCATACCCACATCAAACGGTACTTTTGACAGACTACGACCGAGAGCTTTTATTGTTTCCTGCTCATTTTCGTTCAGCTGCCTGCCCATACCGGGAACAAATTTACCATCCGCCCCCTTTTCACCTTTTGCACTTTCTTGGATTTTTACAATTTCATCCTCCGCACCCTTTTTCCACCGCTTGTCTATTGCCTTGCCTGTTTTTGGATCCACATCTTCTTCTTTGTGGGCACGAATAATAATCTGAAACCAGGCCTGCTGTCCTCGACCGAGTGACGCCATGAATTCAATGAGAGGGGTCAGTGGATCAATTTTAAATTCCTCTTTTGGATCCTTGTCCATTCCATAGTCCATATATGTTTTGATCGGGTATGCATCGGCTTTTGTCAGATCAAACTCAAATGCAGTCAGACCATGAACATCTGGGTTAAATGTGACAGGTAGTGTGTAATCCGGGACCTCATATATTTCCACTCCCGGGTATTGAGAATAGATGTTCGCCTCAATTATATTTTTCTGAGCCTTGCGTGCTCGAATGAAGAAATGAATAGCGCCGTCTATAGACGCTATTTCTAGTGAAAAATCCTGTCGTGACTGACCTTTCAAATATATTTCATGCCAGTTTCTTTCGAAATCTTTTTTATTCATACCCGCTATAAAAAATTCTGCGGCACGGGGAGATTTGAAAATTTCTTTTGGTAATTTTATTTCAAGTAGAACGTATGTCTGTTTCGCCATATACTGTGCACGTTTATAGTCCACAAACATTTCCCACAGCCAAAACAATAGTAGTCCAGGCACCCACACAAATGCGGAATAGTAGAGAAATTTGAGCGTAATCTGTCCTGATCCAGATTGAAAAAATCTAATATAGGGTTCAAACATACCCTAAGTATATAGCACGTGTGTAAAAAAGAAAACAACTTCGAGTGAAGTTGTTTTCTGAAGTAGGTGTTTTTGTTTATGCGATACTATATTTACCCTCTTTGGATTTCTTGAAATATTTTGGATTCTGAAGGTTGACCATGATCGTGTTTTCTTTGACATACCGCTCCTTCAAAACTTTTTTGATGATTTCGTCTTTTGTGAGTGGTCCATTTTTCTCAATTACCCCTCGGATAACGTCTTTGACCACACCACTCATATATCCCCACTCTGCAAGTGCATACAGTCCGCGTCCGACGAGAACAAATCGAGGATCCTTGATAAGTTCGTTGTGTGTCGTTGCAACATGCGCCTTTTTCTTGAACAATTCTGTAATCAGTTTTGCAACTTCTCGGAAATGAATAGGTGAACCATGTCGACGGATAACGAGAAAAGCATAGTCTCGCATGCCCTTTGCGTTTATATTTGGTGATCCGGCCTTGCCCCACTCACCGAGCTCGTTTTTGTCGATAAGTTTGGACAATGCGAGCCATCGTTTTGCAATCTCCTCATTTTTGTATTTATCTGAAACTTCTTTCAAATTCTCCAGAAACTTTTCCACCATATCTGATTCAAGGAGGATTTCATCATCTGAAAGTGTTGAGTACAGTTGTCTGAGCGAGTTGTGAATTTTGCTTGAAAGATCCTTGTCTACATGCCAGCGATGTTTGAATTCGGCATCCTCTTTTGTACGAGTGAACTCCTCTCCAACAGTTAGGAGAAAATGAACATGATTCTGTGTTGATTTATCTTTGGAGAAATGTTTGAGCAAATCCTCTTCTGAAATAACAGAGCCAAGAGATGCAATAATTTCTTTCATCTCATCAAAAATAATTTTCTCTTTTGCATATTCTTTTGACTTTCGAATATTGGCAATAGAATAGTTTTCGATCTGGCGAACTCGTTCGCGAGTGATTTTGTATTTTTTGCCGATCGCCTCCAGAGTCATGCGTTTTGTATCATCACCTAGGCCAAAACGACCAGTAATAACATCCTGTGCTCGATCACCGAGAACAGAGAGTAATCGTTTACTGATTTGCTTTGGCTTAAATGTGATTGGTGTTTTGTCGCTCATACTTTTTGTAATAAATATGCTGGTTAGCTATTAGATATCCAACGAATGTACCCTTATTTGTATCATCTATGCCAATATAAGTCAAGCCTTGACGCATAGCTGAGTACATTCGCTTAAATAACTATATTTATAAGCCTATTTGGTACATAGATGACTTTCTTCACATCTTTACCGAGCAACCACTTCCCTATTTCTGGCAGATTTTGAGCCTGAACTATAAGTTTTGACTCGTCTTCATCGGGTTCTGCCATAAACTCAGCACGCACTTTTCCATTAACCTGAACCATGATTCTAACTTCACTTTCCTTCATTTTCTTTGGATCAGCCTTGGGCCAAATCTCAGAAACAAGAAGTGTTTTGTGTCCCAATTCTCGCCATATCTCCTCCGTCACATGCGGTGCAAATGGCGACAGAATTTTCAAAAACATTTCAAAATTTTTCTGATTTATTTCTGTACTTTTTTCCATTTCATTGACCAAAATCATCATGCTCGATATTGCAGTGTTGAATGCAAAACCTGCAATATCATCTGTTACTTTTTTTATTGTTTTGTGTAGGAGTGTTTCAAACTTTTTATCATTTTTTGCTTTCGGTGTGATTTTTGTACAGAGTCGCCACACACGCTCTACAAACCGCCGCGAGCCAATAATGTTTTCTGTGCTCCATGGTAAATACGCCTCAAATGGACCCATGAACATTTCGTATACACGGAGTGTATCGGCGCCATACGTTGCAACAACATCATCTGGATTGATACCATTTCCATATCGCTTACCCATTTTTCTACCATCAGTACCAAGAATCAAGCCTGGACTCTTCCATGCCTGAAACGGTTCCTCCATCGGAATTAATCCACAATCTTTCAAAAATTTATTCCAAAATCGTGCGTACAATATGTGTCCTGTCGCATGTTCCGCCCCACCAACATACAAGTCAACATTTTTCCAATATGCAATTTTTTTCTTATCGGCAAACACTTTCTTATTTTTTGGATCCATGTAGCGGAAAAAATACCAGGATGAACTTGCCCACCCCGGCATAGTGTTTGTCTCGTATCCTTTTTTGACCCAACTAGGCTCTGAGGCAAGCGGAGATTCACCTGTACCAGTTGGTTTATATGATTCAATATGTGGCAACTTTAGTGGAAGATTTTTGTCCAACAACGGCTTGATCACTCCATCTTTGGTATGCACAAGTGGAATCGGCTCACCCCAATACCGCTGACGTGCAAACACAGCGTCACGCATTTTGTATTTTGTAACGACCTTACCCTCGACATATTTGATGATTTCTCTGCGTGCATCCTCCGATTTCATACCCGTAAACTGCCGTGAATTGATAAGTACACCCTCGCCTGTATAGGCAGTTGCTCCTGTTTCCATTTTCTCTTTCCATATATCCACCTCTGCATGTGTCATATGTTCGTAGTTGAGTTCTGACTCGTCTAGCCAAATAATATCGGTCTGATTTTCATCTGTTATGCGGACTTTGGTATAATCCTCCAATTCAAAAAGCACCGCAGTGGTAAACGCAACTCTATTCTGATCTTTGTGTGCAGCAAAATATTCAGCACGCACTTGACCTGGTAAAACTTTAGTCAGTTTCAAGTTTGTAAATCCAGTCTCCTCTCGCACTTCACGTCGTGCCGCATCCACCACATCCTCACCCTCCTCGATTCCACCCATCGGAAACGTTGTCCAATTATATTTCTTCCACTGTAGTGCGAGATATTTTCCTGTTTTTGGATCACGAACAATAGGGTGTACATTTTTTCTCTCTACAGTTTTTTTACCTGCAACTGGCGGATTACGTTTGTCTATTATATTTGGTAGCACTGTCTCGCGTAGCGGAATACCGAATTTCTTTGCAAACTCCACATCGCGTTCGTCATGCGCATCACCGAATACAGCTCCTGTACCGTACTGTGCCAATACAAAATCAGCCACAAACATAGGAATTTCCTCGCCATTTGCAGGGTTTACCGCTTTGACACCCCGGAGCATAACTCCTGTTTTTGCTTTATCATCACTCGTTCTCTCCTCTGTGGTTTTGTTTTTGACTTCTGTAATATATTTTTTTACTTCATCACGATTTTTGAGAACTCCCACATGATCATCATCTACCGCGAGTGTGACCCACAGATGCTCCGGTGCAAGGACCAAAAACGCAGCACCAAACAGTGTATCAGCACGCGTAGTAAACGCAGGAATGTACCCAGGTTTCTGCCCTCCTTCAAATACAATTTTGAATGTAATTTCTGCTCCCTCTGATTTTCCTATCCAGTTTCGCTCGATTTCTTTTATATGTTCAGACCAATGTAGACCATCGAGCCCCGTAAGAAGCCTCTCGGCATATGCAGTGATACGCATAAACCATTGTCGCATCTGACGTTTCTCTACAGGAAATCCGCCACGTTCAGAAACGAGTGTTCCCTGTGGACCATCCACCACCTCATCATTTGCAAGCACCGTTCCCATTTCGGCACACCAGTTCACCTCGCTAAATCCCTCGTAGGCCAGCCGGTATTTCATGAGTACATCCTGTTTCTCTTTTTCACTTTTTGCTTTCCACTCTTTTGCGGAAAAAGGTACAACCGCGTCAGAAGCTGCATCCGCACCGACACTTCCCGATTTTTCAAATATTTTTATGAGGTCTGCGATTGGTCGCGCCTTGTCTTTCTTTTTGTCGTACCAGCTTTCAAAAATTTTGAGAAATATCCACTGCGTCCACCGATAGTACTCTGGATCTGTTGTGTTTACTTTTCGATCCCAATCAAATGACAGTCCAATATTTGAAAGTTGTTTTTCGAATGTTTTAATATTGAGTTCCACTGCTTTGCGTGGGTGTATGTTGTGCTGAATCGCGTACTGCTCCGCAGGTAGCCCAAACGCGTCGTAGCCCATGGGATGGAGTACATTGAATCCCTGCATGCGTTTAAACCTCGCATACACATCGGATCCAATATAACCCTTTGGATGCCCAACATGCAGTCCTGTACCAGATGGGTACGGAAACATATCGAGCACATAGTATTTTTTCTTCTTGGAGTTGTCCTCTGTTTTATATGCCTTTTTCTTGGCCCACTCGGCTTGCCACTTTTTCTCAATTTTCTTGTGATCGTAGTCTTTCATTTCCTAATAGTACAACAAAAGAGCCTTTTGGCAAAAGTAGGTAATTTTATTCGCCTTACGCACTACCTATAAGTAATCCAGCAACGAGCACCAACGCCCCACCTATTACGACCTGAATCGCTGACAACACAAAGTGCATTTTGAAATACTTGTACCGAATATATGCAATCGAAAGTAATTCCAAACCGACTACAACATATGCTAAATAAAGTCCGTACTGAAGATTGGACATAAGGAACGGAAGTGTGTGCAGAATTCCTCCGAGAAATGTCATTCCACCTACAATCGCACCACGGACAATAGGATGACCGCGACCGGTATGCTCGCCAGTGTCAGAAAGTGCCTCTGCAAACGCCATACTAATTCCAGCTCCGACAGCTGCCGCCACCCCAATGAGAAATGTAGTATGAGGATTGTGCGTTGCAAACGCAGTTGCAAAAATCGGTGCAAGCGTTGAAACCGATCCATCCATGAGACCTGAAAGCGCAGGCTGTACTACTTTGAGCAAAAATGCTCGATCGAGATGTTCTTGCTCCATATAAATTTATTATTGTGCTTGCACTGGAACTGGTTTTTGATAATCATGTGGATTTATTGTCTGTGAAAAACAATATCGTCCTGCTGGATGAATATTCATATTCAACTCCCCACCATATCTTGGAACTGCACTCTCAGTATTATTTTTTGCTTCTTTGTTAAACTCTGCGCAGATTTGATATGCAGTTGCAGAGGTTTTAATATATTCATAGGGCTTTTTTGTCTGACTATCTACGTTTGGAGCATAGTAGTATTCTGTATTTGAAATATCTACAATTGATTCAGGTAATACGCCTTGTAATGAGTAATAATTTTGTACACTACTATTCAAACTCTGGAGATCAGAAACTTTCTGATCATCATATCTCATAAGTCTCTGTGTTCGTGGAGAACCAAGTACAGCAAATCCCCAGATAATAGATCCGAGAACAATCACAGTCGTAATACTAATCCACATCTTGCGAGATGCTGCTGTGAGTCTACCTCGAAGATCAGAAACAAAATAAAGAAACACACAAAATGCAACTACAAACACTGCAAGAACTTTGAGTCCAAATGCAGCCGTAATATCCTGTCCATCAATAAAATAGTAGAGGATAGTGACGAGATCACCGGCGAGAGTCAGTCCTGATACAAACAGAGTTATATACACAAGCCATTTGTGCGCACCAAGGGTTTTCTTTTCAGGTTCAGTAACATAACTACTCTGCAAAATTCTCATGAGAACAACAAACAATGGAAAAAATATGATGAGTGTTGCCACAGGAAAACTGATTGATGACGAGTTAGAATAGATTCCAGTATAGTATCCAGTAATCTGTGGATATGCCTTGTTGATAATTGTAAAGAGAAGGTTTAGAAGTGCAACGATTACAGTATACATAGCTACAAATGCTCCGAGGTTAATGAAAAAATCTCGAACGCCCGCCTTTGGTTTTGTTTGTATTGTTGGTTCCATAATATCTAATACGAATAGATTACTAATAATAACAGCCATTATTATACCACATACATATGTATACGCATCAAATCTTAAACTCTATCACACCACCATCTTCTCAACTATAGGCTATTCTTTTCAGAATAGCCTTATAAATATGGAAGAAAGTCGATTTGCCCGTCTACTAAGCCCACAAATTCCCTTTTACGGCCTTAGTAGGCGAGCAAGCCATTATTTGTAAATTTCAAGGATCGGGCTAAGGACAGTATAAACAACCGCTTGTTCAATAGCAAGCGGTCATTTGTCCCCTTTTTTCTTTCTCTTTTTTCCACTCAAAATACCCATCTTTTTGAAGTGGTCGACTCCGTGTTTTTTCTTTGTTGCAACCCCTCCTTTTTTACCTAGTTGTTGCGCAGCTTTATTCATACCTGCTAATTATAGCAAGCGGTTGTTAGTTTTGGAAAGGCGTATTATGCACCCCTGAATTTGCGGTATCTCTTTTCTGCCTGTTTACCGTACATCATGGTATAGACCATAGAGCTCTCAATGCATGAGTGTCCAAGGATGTTTGTAACGTCCGAGTTGGACCCACCCTTTTCAATAATATTTCGTCCCATGTAATGCCTCATTGAGTGAGCATTCATATTCTTTTCAAGGCCAGCTTTATTGGAATAGCCTCTGAGCATCTCACAGACACCGCTTGGCTTGAATCTGTATCCCCTAGTTTTATTTGCTCCTGAGTTGTGGATCGAAATAAACAATGCGTTTGGATCCCGAAGGACATTTCCTCTTTTGAATCGTTCCCTTCTTTCTATCCATTTGTTGATCGCAATGCTCGTTTCCTTTGTCCAGAATATTTCTCGCAAAGGACGGCGAGTTTTTGCTTTCTCAGTTTTAATTAATGCTTTGTTATTTACAAGGTCGAGATCATCCATATCAAGTGCGAGGATCTCTCCATTTCGTGCGCCGGTATCCCAGAGTAATCTGATGATCGCTTCGTTTCTTACATTTCTTGGATCGGTATTTTGCGGAATGATATTGAGCAGCTTCTTGTATTCTTCAGGAGTAGCGACACGAGGGATCTTATATTCCTTCTGCGGTATCGGTATAAGGTTTTCATTGATAACTCTCCAACCTCTGAGATTGCAGAATTCAAAAAACTTTTTAAGCGCCATACACTTTGAAATAAAGCTGTTGTGCGCCCACCCGATCTCTCTCATGAGATTCAGGTATTCCATGACATTATTTAAACTCACGTCTTCGATGTGGGGATTTCTCAAAAACAAACAAAAAAGACGAAGGTCTTTGTCATTACCCCGAGTAGTAGTTCCGTTTATCTTGAACGTTCGCCAATTGGTGAATTCGTCGATTGCGTCTTTGAATAGCATAAATTAGTCAACTGAAAAGCCCACCTGATGCTAGTCAAAGTGGACTTTTAGTGACTTTCTGCCTATCAATGAAATTAATCGGCGGTACGGTCATTCCCAAGCTTGGGATACATACTCTTGCGAGTATGCACTATTATCTTACTCTATTCCCTTGGGAGATAGCAAGATAACGCTTGAGCAAAGTCCATTGCTAGCATCCTGACCTAGTTACGGTCGGATCCCTTTCGGGACAATGGATTTATATTCAGTTGTCACTACATCCTAGTGTAGTGCCGTTCTATTGTCAAGAAGGACAATCTATGGTGTGAAGCAAAAACAAGTAAAATATTGAAAAAGTCAATAAAAATAAGGGTATTTTGGACGGTTATATAAAAAGTCGCACCACTTTTGAGGCGGTGCGACTGAATTTGCGATCGAAGAATACGGGTTATTTCAATCTTTCCTGCACCTTTTGCAGGAAACTGACCACCTCAATATCAAAAGGAGGAAGATCCTCATGGAAGCCCAGTACGATCGGGATTGAGACCCTCGGGCAGGCTTTTATTAGCTCCCCGACCGTAATTGAACGCCCCTTGTGTCTTTCAACGCGGCTGAAAATCTCGATACTTGTTTCCAGACAGAACTGGGACAAGTCCCGAGCTCCGTCAGAAGGCATGGTCGCCCATCTTTCCATTTTACCGAACGGCAGAATGTAAGGATAAGCACAGCTCTCACCAGTAGCCGTCTGCACGGGCAGGAAATTTGACGAGGATTGCTCGCCAAGAACACGTCCGCAATTCGGTACGAACGGAATGAGATCGTGATCAGGGATCCAATCGACTAAGTTTTCGAGAGGATCAACAATCACCAACTCTCCATCAAACACCTCTTTGAGAACGGAGAATGCCCGAGTGCAGCAAAAGCCAATGATGACAGCTGTCACTTTCAGACCCAAGTCGCTCAGATTGTTTAGAACGAAGCGAAGAGTTCCGCCAGTGAAGGCGCCATCTTCAATCAAGACGACTGATCGGCCAGCGATCTTTTCAGCGAGATCCTTGAACTGCTCGTCCAAGGTTTTGAATCCCGGTCTGGGACCGTGTCCCATCATTTCACCGTCTGTGTTGAACAAACGATTAATGTTGAGGACAAGTCCCTCGCTCTTTGGATTTGAATCAGCAATCTCTTGGCACGTACTAAGCACCACTTGATTGCTCATGTCTTGGATGCGAAGCTCGACTTGTTTCCAAATCTTAAGCCTCACTCTGCTCATTCCGATCGTGTGTATGTTCACGTCAGGCAAAGCTTTTTGTAGCTTCTCTAACAGGATCCGGTGAAAGTTCCTGAAGAGTGGATCGTTCTGATGCGGAACCTTTACAGCTCCAGATCGGAACACTTGAAGACGACTGGCAACATCATAGGTAACCACGTAGGTTCCACGATGAGCCGATGAACGGACTTTTTTCATGGAACCTCCTTTTGATTTATATGTGAAAGAACAAGGCGAAATTGCCTTGATTTATTTTACAGTTTTACTGTTGAGTTAGCGAATTATTTTTGGTCGCCCTTCATCCGTTCAATCATCATTTTGTAACCACCACATCCTTCAGTAAGCCATCGATTGATCTTTGTGATAGTGACTGGCGACTGTCCAGATTCTTCTTGAATTTGAGAGAATGGAACACCGGCATCAAGCTTCTTGGCAACGTCCCATCGCATTTGTAGCTCTCTTAGATCTCTTTCGCTCATTAGATCTCGGAAGAAGGCTTTTAGCTCTTTTTCGTCCTTCAATGACAAGAATGCCTTTATCAATTCAGGCGATACCTCTGCCCATATTCCGTTTTTTTCTTCATCGGATATCATGTTCTCTTAACTATAACATTTTCGTAAAAAAATGGGTATTTGAGCTTTTCTTTATCTTTATTTTACTTTTTCTTTATAAAATCTTTAGAAAACTGTTATCCGCAGGACATTACGCAGAAGCAAATTAGTATGCTAATTTTTGAACATGCCAAAAATTGAAATCGATCCATTCGAGGATCTCAGGAAAAATGGACATATTTGGGAAGGTGACAAAGCTACCCTGTGGTACCACGAAAAACTCGATGGATCTTTCAGTCTGGTTGTTCTCTACAACTTCGAAGATAAAAAACGGCGACTTTTTTTGGAAGTAAACAATCTAAAACGTAAAGTTGAATTTAAGAACGAAGATATTTCGGACGATCTCTATACTCATATCCTCATGGAAATTGAGGCGTTCAAAGGAATTTCAAATGCAAAATAAAAGTTTCCTACTCCCAACAGATTTCGGGCTTCTCTCCGATTATTTCTTCTAGATATTTTTGAACTTCTGGCATACCACCGATCTCATCAACTAATCCATCGGCTTTGGCTGTAACTCCTAGAACAGTTGATCCATCTGCCATCGCTTCTACTTTCTGGATTGGAATATTTCTATTCTTTGATACGTCTTCAATAAAGTTTCTATAAACAATTTTTAAGTCTCGCATTATGAGATCTTTGTCCGCCTGCGTTATAGGTTTATCTGGATTACCTGTATCTTTAAATTGCCCACTAGTGAGTGGAATATACTGATATCCATCTTTTGCATTTTTGCCGGTGTTATCTAAATAGGAACTAGTGACTCCAATACTTCCGACATCAGAATTTCTTGATGCAAAAATCTTTCCTGCACTGCTTATAGCCCAATATGCAGCTGAAGCCCCTGTTTGTCGTATCAATGCAACTGTCGGCTTTGTGCTATTTTTTAATGCTGCTGCAATTTCTTCTCCGGCAACCGGCACTCCACCACCGGAATCAACTTCAATCAGAATTGCTTTTATATTTGGATCTTCGTTTGCTGTTCTAATCGTTCCATTAATATTTTCACTTGCGACTACATCGTAATTAAAAAAGGAATCATTGTCGCTATGGTCAGGAATATATGTGAGCAACATTCCGTGCAGATTTATACCAACAACAGAACAATCATTATCATTCGCTTCGCTCACGGAAGATCCATTTGATAAGACTTGCTCGTTGGTATCAAACAAATGAAAAGATCCTAAAATCTGAAATACAAAAAAGAAAATTACTGCATAAAAAGAGATTTGCGCGATAATTTTTAGAAATTTTCCGAGGCGAGTATTCAATGTCCACCTTAAAGACCTTTTTGCCCATTCGCCTACCCTGTCAGCAATTTCTAGGGCTTTTTTGTCTAAACGTGAATCATTCATTTTGATATGACTCTAGTATGCTACAAATCTGATGCAATTTCCACTGCATCATCTTCGTCTAGCCCTTCGTCGATAAGCTCTTGAGCTTTTTCCGCAACATCCTCATCGATATCATGCTCTTGCATGAGGGTCTTTAATTCCTCATCAATCTCATCAACTTCTTCTTTTGGATTTTCCTTTTCTTCATCCATGATTAATTTGTGTCTACAGCATTTGCAGCCTTTCTATAGCTACAGTGATCGCATTTGTGACTTGCTTCAGGCATGTCGCCATCGAGGCACTGTTTGATCTCATGGAGAACACCCCCAACCCATGAGTCATCACCAGTGTAAGGAATCAAGTCGATATCAAAATCTAGTTTTGCATCAAAAGCTTCCCGATCTGTTTTTCCGTTGCAATATACAAAGTAGCCGGTGTCGGAAACTTTAAAGCCAAGCTTACGAAGGAGCCATTGATACATCTCCATCTGTCGTTTGTATCCGATCTGCCAGTCCGCATCAAGGGTAACCTTTGATGGTTTGCTTGTAGATTTGTAATCCACCACAGTGATCTCGCCCTCATTGTTGACCCAGAGATCGTCTACAGCACCAGTCATGATGAAATTTGTCGGTGTGTGATGATATTGAACACCCTTGAAATTCTCACGCCATTCCCCCATTTTCTCATGTGCAAATGGGACCATATCAAGCCCGTACGCCTTCATTAGCGGATGTGGGGTCTTCTTAGCCCTGTGGATGTCGAATTCCTTCTTTAGGAGGGCATCTACGGCTGAATTCAGGGCAAACGGAAAGCCCGGTACCTGCCCTACGCCAAGCCGACGATCCATATAAAAGCACTTCGGGCAGTTCATGTAGAGCTCAATCTTGGATCGGGACAATTTGAAAGGATCCGAGCTTTCTGGATCGTAGAGGTTTCTTGTTCGGTTGGCGTTATAATATTCCGACATATATTTAGTATATTGGTCAAATTTGGCTGTATAGTCAAGCAAGCCCTACAACTTCTTCAGGAGCTCTAGCGAATCCCTTAAAATGGTTTTAATATCACCAGAAGAATTTATATCTTTACTCGCTTCATTTCCCTTATGATGTGGCTCATGTAGGTCAGGAAGAATTCTCTTGAATTCGTCGACCAACGTAGAATCCATGAGTTTTTCAGTGAGTAAAATATCCACGTATCCCCCTAGACCTTTATGCATTGCAATGGCTTCTTTTAACTGTGGATAGTATTTTGCCTCGACAGCATGCTCAAGAATTATTCGGCAATCTTCATGCGCCTTTGGATCTATAAGTGTATTAGAGGTGAGGTGTTTTTCAATTCTATCCAATGCTTCAAATGCTTCCGGTTTAAAAAATCTTTCGTATATATCTAGTCTTGCAAAAGTGCTTTGATTGACTCCGTCACTGTTCACACCGTCTGGAATAATTTCCAAATAAAGGACACCGTCGCCGAATTCTTTACTGACACGTTTTAGGAACCCTGATTCATGAGTTAATAAGATTGTTTGAGCTGGCCTATCACCTGCTTTATTTTTTATTGAAGCCAAAATTCTTGCGGTCGCTCTTTTCCTTTCCGAGTCAAAGCTTGAGATTGGATCATCAACAACAATAAGTGCTTCTTTCAGATCCTTGTTGTTATATAAAATGGCTACAAAAAATGCGAAAGCAAGAGAGCTTTTGTCTCCTTCGCTTAATGTATTTTTGAGTTGTGGTTTGTCGTCACTCAAATTTGAGACTTCAACTTTATGCTTACCAAAGAACATAAGATCAAAACCACAGAATATTGAGCCAGATTTTCTAAGATCTGTATGCTCTGATAAGTTTTCCACCTTAAAATCTGCGCCTATTTTAGCTAGGGTATCGTTGATTGAGGTTTGGTAAACGCCGAATGTTTGCTGTGAATAGTCAGACAGTTCTTTTATAGCCGCATCTCTTTCCTTCTTTAGTTTTTTTGTGGAATCTTCGTTTGAGTTGTATCCTAATACAAATTTTTGAGCGTTTTCTGAAAATCTATTTTTTAAAACTTCTAGTTCTTTTATAGCCTTTTCGATATCTGCTGGTTTTTTACGGTCAACTTTTGCAAGAAAAGACTGGATCGATGCATTGTAGTTTTTGATTTGGATTTCAAGAACTTCTACACTTTCTTGAATTGCCTCAAGCTTCTTAGTTGGAACAAGGTAATTCAGATCCTGCTTCTTTTTCTCAAGCTCTGATTCAAGTGCTTTTTTGTGAACCGCTAATTCTGATGAATCAATGCTCTCTATGAGACTCTTAAACGCTTTTTTATCGTTAAGAATTTCATTCCAATCTTCGGCTTCTTTTTTTAGAGAAGCAAGAGCTGCGACTGCATCCCATCGTGTAAATTCACCAATGGAAGTCGAGATTTCTTTTTGAAGCTTGTTATAGGAATCATCAAAATATGTTTTGTACGCACTGATCAATGAATCGACACTTGATGTATCTTGGCCACAAAAAGGACATGTCTCATCTTTAATTTGAGAGTTTCCTGAACTCAGAAAATCAAGAGCGTCATCAGGATCAGCAAGATGCTGAGTCGCATGCTCTTTTATCTTTTTTTCCGCAGCGTCATGAGCTGTGCCGATCTTCTTTTTTAAAATGGTGTGGAAACCTTCGAGATCAAGGGACAAGAGTGTTAACTCTGCCGGTTTGTTTACCTGACTGGCAAACTGCAATTCTTTTTGCTTGTCGGTAATTTTTTGATCTATATCTGGATCTTCTTTTAATAAAAGGAATTTTTCTAAGGTATAAACCGAAGATGCGGTTGTACCGGAATACTTGAGTACAAATTCTTTCTTTTTTTGTTCGCAGTCTTTAATTTTTCCGACGATAGTGCTGACTGCTTCTGCATAAGCTTTGCCTTCGGCTCCAACAACTACTCTATGAAGATTGGTTCTATGTTCATCGCTAATCTTTTCTCCATCGAATACATTTTCTGATATAAATTTTGTATCAAAAATAAGGATCTTGTCGTTTGGACCGATATTCCATTTTTTATTTTCAAATTTTGCCTTAAGTGGTACATTCCCATGTTCAAAATCAATGTCTATTTTCTTTGAAGCACTGCTTCCTAAAGTCTTTTTACCGATCAATAGATTGTTATTGCCAGTTTGAATCGATCGTAAAATACTCGTGAAGGTACTTTTTCCATTACCATTGTTCGCATAAATTATTGTTGTTGGTGCAAACTCAAGACCCGCAATCTTTTTCTTGCAGTCTGAGAATTTTCCAATATTCGTGATTTCATGGATCCTTTTGAGAAACATATTTGTATAAATCTAAAAAGTACGGTAATCATGGATACGACAGGGTAAAAACTTTTAATAACATACCACGAATTCAGCCTTTTATAAAGCCCCAAAAGCGTAAGAAAGACTATGATAAAAAACGTTTTTAAGTTAAAATAAGGAAGCACATGCGATATTACGGTTGTAAAACTAAATTGCTCGATTACATTGAAGATGTAGTAACTACTTTACCCGTAAAAGAAGGAGCCATTTTTTTTGATCTCTTCAGTGGCACCACAGCTGTGGGTCAACATTTTAAAAGGCTAGGTCGCTACACAATCTACTCGAACGACTTCCTTGAGTTTGCTTACTCTCTCGCACGAACAAATATTGAAACTAATTCGATTCCAAAATTCAAAAAGTTAGATTTAAAAGTAGATGTTATTGAATATTTAAATAATCTTAAAGGCAAGGTTGGATTTATAACTAAGAATTATGCTCCCCATGGCGAAAATAAGCGCCAATATCTGTCTGTAGAAAATGCCAAAAAAGTTGATGCAATTCGTGAGCAAATTGAAAAATGGAAAGAAGCAAAAGTTATATCTGAGACCGAATACTACTATCTCTTAACAAGTCTTATAAATGCAGTGAGTCTCGTGGCTAATGTAACTGGAACATATGCTGCGTTTTTGAAGAGTTGGGATAGACGAGCTCTTAAAACTATGAAGTTGGAACATGGCGAGATCATGGACAACAAGAAAGAAAATAAAGCTTTCCGAGCTGACGCAAATGATCTTGTTGGAATGCATAAGGTTGATGTTCTTTATTTAGATCCCCCATATAACGCTCGTCAGTTTGCATCAAATTATTTTTTCCTTGAGTTGATTGCTGAAGGATGGTTTAAAAAAATACCTGAAATTTATGGTAGTGCCGGAATGAGACCGTATCAGGATCAGAAATCAAACTATTCCATTTCTCGTAAAGCTGCCGATGCTCTATCGGATCTTATTGCAAAAGCTAAAGCAAAATATATTCTCCTCAGTTACAACGATGAAGGGATTATCCCGATACCAGTATTAAAAAAGATTTTGGGTACACGTGGAGAAGTAAAAGAATATACGAAAGAGCATAAAAGATACCGTGCAATCAATCAGGACGGATCAAGAATTATTACTAAGGAACACTTGTTTCTACTAACTGTAAAGAAATAATATGGCTGAAAAGATGAACAATTTTAATGGTAAAGAGTGGTTACAAAATTCTTTTAGTATTTGGAGAGATGTCAGCAAAACGTCTGAAGAAAGAAAATTGAAGCACCCTGCAATGTTTCCTCAACAACTAGTTGAGAAGCTTATAAAAATATACACCAAGGATTCCGGTGAAGTTATTCTTGATCCATTCCTTGGTATTGGCTCTACCTTGAAGGCTGCGCACAATCTCGGAAAGAGAGGTATCGGTTTTGATTTAAACAAAGACTACTGCAAAATTGCAAAAGGTAGGGTAACAAATCATGAAGCTGACGAAAATTTTGATAAAAAAATAAAGAGATTTGAGCCAGAAATTTATTGTGACGATTCTAGAAACATCTTAAAGCATATAAAGCCTAACTCAGTTGATCTAGTTGTTACATCTCCGCCCTACTGGGATATTTTAAACATGAAAAGAACGGCCGACAAAGGTGATCAGCGAAATTATTCAAGTTCAAAAAAAGACCTTGGAAATATCGACAACTACGAGGCTTTCTTACAAGATTTGAAGTCTGTTTATACTGAGGTATATAAGGCTCTAAAGCCAAACAAGCGATGCTGTTGTGTGGTTATGGATATTCGTAAAAAAGACAAGTTCTATCCCCTTCACGAAGACCAGACACGCATAATGAGGGAGATTGGTTTCGAACTTGAAGAGTATGTAATCTGGGACCGTCAGAAGGAATACAACAACATGAAAACTCTCGGATATCCTTGGGTCTTCAGATTTAACAAAGTTCACGAATTTATTTGTATATACTGGAAGCGAGCTTAGTCAGCAAGAAAATCTTTCTGCTCGAAAGGAATGATCGAATCTTTATTGATTCGGTTATTTTTTTCATCCCATCCAAAGACCAAAAGCGATCTGCTTTCGTCGTATTTCAGCACACGGCTTCGAATTGAATCTTCTAGAAGAAGAATACTGACTTCATTTGAAACACCATTGAGCGATGCAACCATGGCAAGAAAAGCTCCCGTAAGGCGCGCATAGCAATTCATTTCACCAAGTTCTTTCAGACTCAGTGCTGAAGTCGATCTGTTTAATAAAACAAGTTCTAGTTTTCCTGATTTCTTTTCTTTGAGGACGCCGAGGACATCGGGCTTGAATTCAAACGCTGAGTAATTCGGAATTTGTTTTATGGATTCATGATTCATCTTTGAAAGGCTCGTTTCAGGAATGAGGACAGCTTCAATGTCATACTCAGAAGAAAACTTCTTTGTTAGAAATTCTTCGAGCCACTCTCTTAAGTTTTTTGTGAAGATTTGTTTATCCATAAATTTAAATGTTAATAAATTTTACTTCCCCTTTCTCAAGAGTCGCGAGCTGAATCTTACGGTTCTCTGCATAAGTCAAAAGGTCAGGGCGCGCTTTTAATACTTTGATTAAAACAAGCGAAGGGGCTTTAGTTGAGATCAAGATTGCTTCAATCGGCTGTGCAACCATGCAGTATCCCATTAGCTGTCCCAAGCATTTCAAATCGAGAGGAGTGATCTTAGCTTCTATAAAAGCTAGAGCTTTTTGGTTCTCTAAAAAGCCAACTACATCAGGCTTTATTCTGTATTTGTCGCAATAGTCGAATACATCCAACAATTCCCTATTTCTATTCTTAAGAAATAGATTAAGATTTCCGGCTGACGTATCGAAGGCATCAGCAGTTTCTTTGTATTTTGTAGACAGATATTCTTTGAAATAAACCACGAGCGGGGCGTACATCGCCTGCTCTGCGAGTTCCTTTTCTGTTTTTCTCCTCTTGCTCGGAGCCTTTTCAACACGTTCTTGTTCCGTAGCTTCTTTGGTTAGGGCGTTTCTAATTTCATTAAATTCACTTTCGATTTTTGCTGGGTCTTCGGTTGATTCAACATCGCCAGTAAGCGCAAAGGTCGCAGGATTTCTTGAGCTTGTCTGCATTTCTTTTAAATATTTACACCCAAGAGCAAGGTTGATCTGCCAAAAGGCATCGAAGTGTCTTCGAGCTGCTTCAGGTATTCGAAGATCGTTTTCGCCCGGATGGTACGCTTTTATTTTTCCTTTAGTGACCTTAGATGGTGGGAACCAGTCATCTCTTTCTTCAAATCCCACCTTTGCGTTATGATCCGTTAGTTCTTTAAACATTGCTTGTTTTGAAGTAATGCGAAAACGGAACGCTTGATAGTATTCGGGAAAGAATTTTATTTGATGCTCGCGACCCCAACTATTAGGATTTGTTTCAAAAAAGTCTTTAAGGTTTCCATCACGAATATTTGGATGACCCCAGTCGATAGTATGAATCGGTAGGCCGAATTGTGATCTCAAAAAGTTATCAATCTCGACGGGCAAGTGCCAGTTTCGAACAATCTGAAAATATACACGCATCCGACCATGACCATTTTTACCATCACGGTTAAGCCATCCACCAGCGTTGGCAAAACCCGAGGTATCAAGAAGTCCATTAATAAATTCTTTTTTACAACCTTCGTCGCATTCTGAAATAATTTCAGGAATATGAAATCTATCAAAGCTAATGTTCGGACTGAAGTAAGAAATTATTTCTTTAAATACCGGTTCGTTTTCTTTGAAATCAAGGACTAAGATTGTCATTGATTTATTCCCTGTGATGTCGTAGTTAGCTTTTATTTCAGATTTGAGGAAAGGAATAATTTCTGCCTTCAACGATTCAATGGTCGCTACTGGTTGGTTGTAGATTTTCTTTACTGATGAGTCGACCAAGTGTCCACACTTGGGATTTTTACACTTCAAACTGCCACTCTTATTGTCTGTAGCAAGCCAACCACACACAGGACAATGTGCAATTCCCGCAACGAATTCATTAGCATGCGAAAACTCTATGGCAATGGATTTGCTATCCAAAAAGAAATGCCCTCGGCCAGTAATTAAGCCGAGCAAATACGCTTTTACTGGTGTTACCGAAGAAGCCATATATGACTTCAATATTACACTTTTTTGAAGCTCTTGAACAGAGTTACTAGGATTTTTATTTACCTGCGAATGGTTGGCTATTTTCACCCTTATTTGCAAAGTAAAAAGCGAAGGCCATAGATGCGAGGGTCAAGAAGTCCTTTGCCTCAATTTTGCCTATAAACATGCCGATAACGGTTGCGATCGCCATTAGAATGAATACTATCTTGGATGCTGATTTGAAAATTTCCATAAATTAAAGTTGAGCTATGAGGTTAATAATTTGAGCCTTGATCGCTTCTTTATTCGGGACCGGCTGGCTGAAGAGTCGCTTGAGGAGTTCTGTGCGAACAATTTCCGGCTTCTCTTTGTAATCTGCAATGTCGCCATGGACGATGATATTTTTTTCGTCCAACACAAATGCTGTGTCAGGATTATTTGCGAGTGACTTCACGAGTTCAGTGAGTTGCTGATACTGCCACTCAGTGATGTCGTTCTCGTTTGGCTCGACCGTACCGTCCTGATCAACGTCGTATCCTGCAGCGAGCTCGATTCCGATCGTGTACTGATTAGGGTTCACATAGGAGCCGTCCAGATTCTTGAGCATGATTCTTTTTGCTCGATCATTCGGGTTACTGACAACTCCGGCGTGCCATGCGATGTCAGTAACCTTCACGAGCTGCACAATTTCGCCTTCTTTTCTACCGATCACATAGTTGGCTGATGATCTGTTCGGTCTGTTGGCATTTGAGAGCCAACTTACCGCCCCTGCATACGCTCCAAGGGTGAAATGAAGGACAATTGCCACCTTTTTTGTGTTAGATGGCGCGTAGTTTGGTGTTTGTTGGAATGGAATGTTCATAATAAGTTTAGATTTTCTTTATCTTTTATTTGGTAATCGTTCATTGAGAATCGTCTTGACCTCGATGATCTCGTTTTCTAAATTGTCTGCTTTGGCATTCGCATCATCGATCTTTACTTCAAGGGTGTGAATGTGGTTATCTCTCAGATTGTTGATTTGATCGCTCAGTTCTTTTTGACTGGCGATTTCCTGCTGAATGAGTTCTATGTTTTTTTGATTGTCGACTGATGGCACTTGAAAATAATTTATAACTGCGACAGTCGCACCGACGACAGCAAGAACAAGGCTTATCTCATTGAATAAGACCTTTCTTACTTTTCCGTATGTGGTTCGATCATCGCTTGGATTCATTTTCAATTTTTGCAACCACTATTTCTTTCTCGGCCGCTACTTTATCTTTTAATTCTTGATCGCTTATTTCAGTGATCTCTCCTTTTTCTCTGACCTTCTGCAGAACCTCGACCTTTTGTTCATGCTCAAGATCATCTATACCGATTGCTGTTTGAATTTGCGTTTTGAGTTCTTCTACTTGCTCGTTGTAATTGAGAGAAAGGACTCCGTCGGGATTTTCAAATAGTGCGGTCTTTACGATCTCCTGAAATCTTTCAGGTCGCTCGGCCAAAAGATTCGGAGCATCGTAATTTTTGCCTTCATTGAGAGCATTGATCAGCTGTGTTTCGTCATCGCATGTCTGACAAATAAAACCTTCATGATTTTCAACAGAGCTTTCTCCGATAACCTTGTCACATTTCGGGCATTTGATTTCGTATGTTTGTGGTTCCATATTTTTTAAACGTTAAATGAATAAAGCGTGCCTGAGTTTCCAGTCGATCCTGTGGCACCCGTAGCTCCGGCTCCCCCACCGGCAGAAGGAGATCCGCTATTTCCCCCTGTGCCACCGGCACCACCAGACAAGGAATATGTGAGCGTTCCAGTCACTGTTTCGTAAACAAATACTCCCGATCCACCATTACCGCCTGCACCGCCACCACCACCGCCACCTGCGCCACCGACTGAACCAGTGGCTCCTGCGGCATTACCACCATTACCGCCATTTCCACCAACACCCCCTATAAATTCAAAAATGCTTCCGCTTCCGCTCATTACAATATTTTTTGCAGCGACGAAGAAGTTGCCTGCATGTGATCCAGATCCACCACCACTACCACCAGCAGCACCATAGTTCCATTGTGGTTGTCCAGTGTTGAATCCACCCCCACCACCGCCCCCACCGCCAGAACCGCTACCTGCATTCGCTTCGTAAGGCGTACCTACGCCAAGCACAAAGTCCACCATTAATTCGGCGTTTACAATATTGCGAGGCTTTGTAGTCGCACCTGTTGCGGTTCCACCTGAACCACTACCACCTGCGCCACCGCCACCGTAATTGGTAGCATTGCCACCGTTTCCACCTGCTCCACCGTTTGCTCCATTACTGCCGATACACGATGATTTTGAGTCGCCAGTTGTGCCGGTTCCACCACCTGCACCCGCACCTCCGTTACCACCTCCACCCCCACTGCTTGCGCCATTTTTTCCTGAACCTGACCCTTTTAAGGTTCCATCACTTACACCAGAAGCTCCTGCTCCACCTGATACGGCATTATTTCCTGATCCATTATTAGAACTACCACCGGTATTTCCACCACTACCATTGTTTCCCGATCTGCCAATTTTTCCGGTACCTTGCTGAGTGAGGGTTTCTTTAACGTGAATTTTGTATCCTGCAGGGTTGAGTACACATCCAGTTTGAATAATGAGATTGTTGTAATACATATCTCGAGACAATCCTGTGTTGCTCGAAATTGTTACGTCACCGTCGGACCCGTCGCCAAATAGAAAAGCTCTAACTTCTACAAAGTTTGCGTTGAGATCTGATGCGAGAACTGTATCGCCTGAATTCCAAGTTTTCATATTAGCTTACGGTATATTTACAGCTGACAAAGAGACTTTGGGAGTTCGACTTCACCCATCCGCCGGTTGCGACATATGAGAACAACTGCCCGGTATTTGCACTTCCAGTTCCATCAATCACATTTCCGAATTCAGTGTATGTACCGTTCGTGTCGCCTGCCGTGTAGAAAAAATCCACATAAGCGATGTTGTTGTCGTACGTTTGACTTGATGCGAGCTTTCTAAAAACTTCGGTACCGAGTTGAGTGCTTCCGTTTGAAGGCGACGGGCTGGCTTGAGTTCCAAGCAGTCCGTAATTGATCGCACCTGTGTAGGTTGTATTGCCTGCAATTCGGCGTGCGAGTACCGTTCGTCCTGCAGTGGTGATCAAGTTGTGTTTATGTGTGTGCCTCACCAATGCGCCAGTTTTTTTAAGAGCAGACAAAATACTCTTTTTGCCAGTACGCACATATTCACGAAGCAGTTCGATTTCTTTGCTTGCTTCAGTTACCCATTTCGCAAGTACGAAAGTATCGATGTTCGCTTTTATTGTGATTTCATTTTGAAGATTCATATGTTTAATAAACTGTTAGCGAATAATCCAAGCGACCCATTCGCTTGGTGTCCGTCTGACCGGACGGCAGATAATCTGCAAGTACCCACAAAGGAGCCACGCCTGCACCGAGTGGATCGTTCAGAATACTTTCGGCAATAGTGACTGTGACTTGGTCTTGGTATGGCGATACGACTGTTATGAGCTCGTCGATTGTCACTTCTGCCGTATCTGTTTTGATTGTTTCTGCAACTTCCGCATCGTCTGCCTGCATAGGATCGGGCAATAAAAGCTGTTGTAAAAGTTCTATAAGTCCGAACTGTCGAGTGGTCACGAGCTCCACTGAGTAATAAAAATCTGCCAGTGTGCGAGCTGTGAATGTGACTTTACTTATGATGAAATCGACAGTCGCACTCCTACGCGCGCTTGTAAGGTTGATAACCATTCCCGTGCGAAGCCCTGCAGTGTATGTCTCAAAGGTTCCCTGATTTATCGCTTCTTTGAATGTGTCTACCTCTGCAGATGCACGTTTACGCGCAATGGTTAGATCTTGAATGGTCGTATCTCGGATCAGTTTTTCTTTAATACCGTACAAAGCAATGGATGCAGGATCACTCGCAATCGCAAGCACTGGGATTTTTGGATTGCCGGAATACTGGATAACATCTCCGTCACTAAGAACGGAATTCCATCGGATCGTCTTTTCAGTAAAGTTATAGAGAACGTCTTTTGTAGAAAAATCATCAATGTTATCGATGCCTACTGTTTTGCTGACACTGTTGAGAGTGATCGCAAGATTTGAGAATCGGTAAGGCAAAAGAAAGGACTTAGTATTGCTTCCTTTTACTGTGATCTTGTCGGTGTAAGTTGCACCGTCATATTCACCACCACGAACTTTCACTGTATTGGCGAGCTGAGTGCCGTCAATCTGGCGCTCAAGTGATTCATTCACGTAATTTCCGCTTGTGTCGGTCAGATTGTATGGAGCGCTGTTTGTAAACTTTGAGAAGAAGTGGATGTCTTTGCTTTCATCGACATACCAGTCGTATCGAAGGACATCGGCTATGCGTTTGATGCACTGACTGATTGGAATCTGATTAAAAACAATTTTTGTGATCGTGAATGTACTTGATACATTTACCGAAGTGAATCCCGTTGTGTACTTCGTGAGAATATCGTTGATGATGTATGCAACTGTTTTATTGGAATAGGTTTCGCTGACCAATTTACTGTCGAGCAGGAATGTATAGTCGGTCGCAGTCACTTCATAGAGCAATCCGTCGGCTGAGCTTATTTCTGTTTCTTTTATTGATGTGACAGTACCGCCGAATATTTTCGTGCTGCTTTGATAAATGCCAATGTCATCCCCGACTGCAGGAACGATGCTTCGGCTTCCATACTTGCGATAGGTAAATACAGCCGTGTCTGCTTGCGATGTGAGTATCTGTGTTATTTGGAGAGTGTCTCGCTCAATCAGAGAAGATCTATCCGTACCGTTTATTTTGAGAATGATCATATGCGTTGGCTTGCCTTAAGTCGTCCCATAATGACTGCACCGATATCGTCCGCCATTTGTCGGATATCGATCTTGCTGTCGACCTTTGCGTTTATACTGAGATTGATCACGTTGCTGTTGTTGGTCACGCTTCCGCCTCCACCAGTAAGGCTTCTAAGTCGGTCTAGTGGTATAACTGCTTCGGCACCGGCTTCACCCACCATTGCAAAGGTCGGCTTTGTGATGATTCCACCGTCTGCAAAGCCCAGAGCATTGCCAACTTTTGTGAGTCCGTTTCCTACTGCGTTTATTCCTCGGCCGACGAGGGACCCAACTGCAGAGGCGCCGTTCATGACCTTGTTGATCGCATCAAGAAATGGCTGGATTATTCCCATGAGCCAATCGATTGCAGATTTGAAAACGCTTTTTATGTCGTCCCAGACTTTTGCAAAAAAATCTTTGACTGCGTTGAAAATTTCAACCGCTTTTTCTTTGAGCATGCTCCAGTTCTCTACGACCCAGACAACGCCTGCGACAATTCCACCGATGATTGCGCCTCCGATAAGAAACGGTGCGAGTGCAACTGCGGCCGCAATGAAAGAAGTAGCCGCCGCATACACAGCAGGCACAAGTGCGCCGATAATCGCTCCGGCAATTGCATACATAACCGCAGGGTGTCCTTTCAGAAAATCAATCAGCTCTTTTGCTTTGTCGATCCACTTTGGAAGAACATTATTTATGAAATCAACCGCCGCAGTTGCGAGCTTGGTCAGTGCAGGTAGCACTTGCTCGCCGAGTGATTCCTTGAAGTTTTCAAACGTCATGCTGAGTACTGCCATTTGTCCTTGGAATCCGCCTGCAAAAGCCTGAGCCTGCCCACCTACCTTTTGCTGAAGTTCACCGAGTGCTTCAAGTGGTGTTGCACTGTCTTTGATATCAATGCCGAACTGCTTCAAGACACGACTGTTTCCACTCATCACCATTCCCACCAGATTGCTCGCAGTGGCAAGATCTATATGCTTTGCTCGAGCAAGATCCATTGCGGTTGCATTGAGTTTTTGTGCTTCGCTTAAGTCGCCGGTGCGTTGATAGAGGCGTGCGATACTTACCGCCGCATCTTCATCGTCAAAGCCAAGCTGAACAGCAGCCGCAGACATTTTTATTATTGAGTCATGTGCTTCTTCTCCGCCTTTTCCCATGGCACGAAGCGTTGCATCCATGCTTGCGATTTGTGTTTGAGCTTCACCTGCCGCTTTGACTACTGAATATCCAAACCCGACCGCAGCAGCTCCAACGCCAAGAAGTCCAAGAGCAAAACCCTTGGATGCTCCTTCAGCATCTTTAAGAGAGACACCGAACTTTTTCATTCCGTCCGATGCTTCGTCTTTTATCTGCAGTAAAATTTGTAATACAGTCTGATCCATAAATTATTTATCTTTCTTGTTTGCCCTTGCTTCTGCTTGGAGCATGTCGATGATCATGTCGACAAACCAACTAGGAGCATCGAGATATTCTTCATACGTCCATTTCATTTCCCGACAGATAACCGCTTGCACCATCTCGGGAGTGAGTTCGGCTCTGCCTGCGGCGAAGTAGCGTTCCCACTGGTACGTTACTTCGCCACGATTAAATTTCCTTTGTTGATCTCCATCGCTTCTTTAACAGCGAAGTCGTATTCTTCGGGTGTAGAGTCGAGAAGACGGTCAGTGATATTTTCCGCACTGCCGTCATAAGAAATCACAATGACTTCAATCATTTTCTTTTCGGAAATTTCAAGCGTGCTGCCTGTAAGTTCCGCCTGTCCGATCTCCTTACCTTCGGTATCAAATTTCATATTGCCGAGGAGGATTGATCGCAGTTCGTTTCGTTCGCGCGCAGTGACATACTCTTTGAGTACAAGTTCCTTTCCGAGCGGCGTTTGAAGTGTTTTTGTTTTGCGTTCCATAATTAGTAGGAAGTGATTAGGTTCGTTGCGACTATCTGAACCATTTTTGTATCGGTCTGTGAGTAATGTGCTTTGAAGTTGAGTGTCTGCTTGACCATATCGTTTACTTTGATCGGTCGTGTGACTGCCTCAAATACGACTTTCGCTAAGTCGATCTTTATTTCTGGGTTAGCCGATGTTCCAATCGTCACGTCGCTATTCACAATATCGATTCGCATTGCCTTTGAAGTGCCTGCGAGAACGAATGTCTTGAAGTCAGACTCGTTTTGCCACATGGCTTCAAGTGTTCCTTCAATCATGAATTGTTTGTTGAGAAAATCTGCCGGAGCGACACTACCAAGCACATAGTCGTCTTCGATGTTGTTATCAAATTTCAGACTTAGAGATTTGATAATTTGTGCCGATGCTGCGCCAAGACCTGAATAGGACGAGGCTAATTTGAACGTCACATGCTGTGGCAAGAAACGATTTTCTGCAGTAGTAGATGGAGTGTTGGTAGTCGAGACACCTTTTTGTGCTTTGATGTTGAGCGAGTATTCGAGAAACTTGCCCATTTCGTAGTTGATCTCAAGACTCGTTGCTACGCCGTTTGCGTGCTTGTAATCCGCACTTGCGAGTGGATCATCAAGGAAATAAGTGAGTGACTGGTGCTGTGCAGTCTGACCTACGGTTATCGTATGATCCTTCACGTTTCCTGATGCATCGGCGTTTGCTCCTGTTGAAAGCGAGCCAAGAACTGAGTAAAGAATGAGAGGAAAATGTCTGTCACCTATTGGCGCTTTCAGCTTCCCTTCCGCCCATTGTTTGATGATTGATTGACCTTGTGTATCTTCAATCACACCGTAGGACATATCATCGACTACCTTGGTATCCTTTTCTTCAAGTGCGAGCTCGGAGAATGGAATCCAATATGCTGCGGATGATATTGCAGTGCCACGAGTTGTTTCTCTTGCTATTCCGACTTGGAATAATCTTCCGATTCCTTTTGACATAAAGTTTATTCAGTTTCTTTGGTTGGTAATGGTTCGACCTTTTGTTTTGTTTTTTCGTAGATCTCCTGAGCTTCTTCAATGCTGCTTGCGATCACTGTCTGCGGTTTGTATTCGCCTCCGCCTGCAAAGAAGAACTCACGAGGAGATTCACCGATGGCTTTGTTTTTTGATTGTGTTTGCATGGTGTTAGAAACTAAGTAATTTAGTTGCGTGAGCTTTTAAAGTAATGGTGAACATAACGTATGACTTACCCTGCGACACGATCGCTTCAGGACTACTGCTTGAAGGCTCGAGTCCGCCATCCGCTTTTCCTGAAAGCGTTGGAGCGTTGTCGAACTTATCAAGCAAGAAATCACAGAGTGTTTCGATGTCGTCTGTTGATTCGAGATTTTCGGCTTTCTGTATCACCGTTACTGCAAAGCGATATGTACGCATGTTTTCTCGGTTCGTGAGATATCCCCCTTCGGAACTCGGAGAGGTTAGAATCGCAGCAGGAAATGACGGGATGTCACGATCAAGCACGGGGCTTGTTTTCAAATCATCCACAACAACAGACTTCAGTTCACCGCTTGTGACGATGTTGTCGAGAATGTCTTTGATTTTGCTTTTGATATCTACTGAGAGCGACATAATTAATTGCTTAGCCTTACTATTTCTCGAATAATAATTTCTCCGGCCTGACGAAAGATGTTCTGCACATCTTTCTGAGATTTTTCGACTATTTTTTTCATGAACGGTCGAGGCTTTGAAGCTTTTGCTGATCGTGCGAATACTCGTTCGCCACTTTCATTTATCCAAGAGAGCATTTTTGCTTTCTTTGGATATACAGCTCCACGACCATATTCCACGAATTGAGCATAGCGAGCCGTTGGAAACCATCGTGCTTGGAGCTTTGCCGATTCAAAGCGGAAGCTATGCAGGAGATTTCCAGTTCGCCACGGGACCGGATCGTCTTTGAGCGTGTTCTTGGCGAATATGGCTTGTGATCCGTCAATTGCTTTCTGCAAGACTGGCTCGGCAATCTTCGGAAACCGTTCTACTGAATCTCTGAGTGCCGACAGATTTTTTATTTCAACTTCAAGGAGTGCCATGGCTATGTGAGCGCAGGCAGTCTGCGATAACGATTAAGCGTTGCTTGGTCTTCTTTGCTCAAGCCATCGCTCCATGTGACTTGCGAGCTATCGAAGCCTTCGGAAAGTTTTCCTTCGGCTTCACGTCGCTTGTACCACTTCACAACGAGTCGCTCTGCAAAATCGGTTAGATCGCTCGGAAGCGTATGAAGATCTTCGTCGTCATAGTTTTCCCAATCGATCTTGTATCCGGCTTTGTAGGTGACTCGATTAAATTTCTCGAGCATGGAACTCACTTCAATGATTCCTGCTTCTCCGTCATCCAACAGTTCCCAATTATCAGGAAAGTAACTTTGCCACGTCGGACTGCTTTTCAAACCTATTCGATATTCAAACGCAGTCACTTCCGTAACTGGTGATTGTCGAAGGATAAGCATTGTCTGTCCGCTAGTGTGGACTGTGTAGAGTTCGTGAGTGTAGGTTGTTTCTTTGAATCGTCTGTTGCATTCACCTTCGATAAAGTCCGTCACTCCGTTTATAAGATTGACGAATAGCGAATCGAAACCATCCGACTCGATTCGGAGTCGTATGTTTCTTACTCTATCTACAGTTGTGAGTGCGTATGATCGTGGCTCCATGGTGTTGTGTGTGATTAAGTCTCGGTCGCTCCCTCCCATTGCGAGAGGGAGAGCCGAGATTCAATCACGGATACTTAGTTCACAGGTTCGTTGTATGCTCGCGCGAGCGCGAAGACCGCAGAACATGGAATTGACGGAGTGGTACCACCGACATCCAAGACAGCGCGAAGATAGCGTTTGCGACTTCCAACGTTGAGCCCTTCCAAACGGATGAGCTTCACATCGTTGTCTGCCGTAACTGCTACGGTCGCCCCTGAAATGGCAGCCCATCCCGTTGAGCCGTCTGCCGATTCCTCGACATTAACGGCATAGGTTTCGTCGCCACTTCCAAGGTCAATATCGCCTGCAGAAACGGTAAGCACTGCTGATCCGAATCCCTTCGTATCAACGGCTGTACCGTTTGCATCTGCAGTGCGTACTGCTGGAACAAACGAAGCGAGAAACTTTACTGCGTCATAGACTGATTTCATATGTTTTCTTCTGGCTTATTGTCGGTCTGAGTATCGTCCGTCTTGTTTTCCGTGGAAGAAGACTCATCGCCTTCTTTCTTTTCGGAGTCATCCGCATCCGGTTCTTTCGGATCGGTAGGCTCGTCATCTTCTTGCTCATCGGGATCCGACGGATCGGATGGAATATCTTGTTCGTCTGCTTGTTCAGCAGGCTTCACATATTCTTCGCCGATATTCTCGGCTTCCTCTTGAGTCAGATGGATGATTGATCCTTTCTCGATCCGATCGCCTTTGAATGCGATTGGCTTCAAGACTTCATATGGGAGTGTTTCGCTCATAATGAATGTACTCAAACGTTAGGGCTATTAAGATGCAGCAGTTTTTACGACGACAAACGCTGCGCCAAGTGCGACCGTCAAAGCAACACGCTTCTTGATAACAAGAGCGCGCTGATCTGCGAGCGCAATTTCTTTTCCACCGAAGGTTCCTGACTCATGCTGTGAGACAGTCATCTCTCCCTTCTCACCAAAGGCCAAAGCCTTCATGTTTCCGAAGATAATGAACTTGGTAGAAACTGCCGATGCTGAAATGCCCGGCAAATGACGAGTGGTGTATACAGGGTATCCACCGATCTCGCCTGCAGGACGGATTCCTCCGCCTGTAGGATTGTTTGTAAGAACCTGAGCGGAAGCTGCACCTGCTTGTGGCAGGATAAAGTTTCCGGCTGTGTCTTTCTGGGTTCTAAGCTTCGCCCAGACTGTTCGGTTCATATACCATGCAGAACCTTCAAGAACGGATTCTTCAAGATTTGCGATAGTATCTGCCGCATCCACAACGACATCGAATTCCGCAAAGGTATCGTGTCCTGTTGGAAGCGTGTACACGGTGACATCGTTGTGGTTTAGCACACCGATAAAAGGAGCGCCGGTTCCGGCAAATCCCTGCTTGTCCACCATGTTTGCAAGCGCCTCACCTCCGAGGGCAAGGAGCCAGTCTGCAAGCTGTACATCCGCATCTGCGAGCAAGTCATTGCCCACGACGAATGCAAGTTGCCACTTCTTGGCGATCAGGTTAGCTTGGCCGAAGTTGATTCCGGTTACGCCCCCGACTGCATCAAAGCCAAGGAATTCACCTTCAAGAAATGCACCTGTGTAATTCGGAATGCCTTTCTCGTCAGTACCCATCGGCCACTTCTGCGCTTGGCTCATGATGAGACCGACAGACGCAGCAATGCGAAGGATTGCGGCTTCTACTTCTTTTGCGACCAAGTATCCGCCGCGCGAATCTTGCTCACCGATCAACGCTTCATTTGCTTTGGTTTTGATTCCGGCAGCCGCTTTCACGACTTCCACAAACGAAGTTTTCTGATCGTCAGTCATCCCTGTTCGATCCTTGCCGAAGAGAGAACGCTCGAGCTGAAGTTTTTCAACGATAGCTCGGGTTTCTTTGGCAACAATCGGAGAGATGGCATCACCGAGTCGCTTCTCCATTACGTCGTCAACGACGGTTTGGAGCTGACTCTTGATGGCTTCTAGTTGCTTTTCATCCATATTGGATTTAGGAGTTATTCTTTTCGTTAAATTTACGAAGAGAATCACTAGTTACGTTATTAATTACTCTGAGGAATTCACGCTCATGACTCCAGTTTTTGAAGCCCTTCTTCGCATCTTCCTCAGAACTCGACCTTTGGGTGGCATCACCTTCTTCAGGTTCGCCGGTGATTTCTTCACCCCCAAGGTCAACTGTTTTGAGCAGTTCCTCCAAGGCGACGAGTGATCCTTTGATTCCTGTGATTGCGTTTTCTATGTATCCTCGACTCTTTGCTGATATTGTTCGTCCCGACTTCATTCCTTTTTCTTCGTCGGTTTCTTTTGCTTTTGCAACGCAGACAAGATTTCCCTCTCCATCGTCTTCAAGCACACCATCGGCTCCGTCATCAAGCGAGCAGACATCGCCTGCTTGCTGATCTGCTTTCTTTTCTTCTACAAGCAGACCTTTTTGAATCATCTCGGCGCTATCAAGACTTGCTGTCTTCATGAGTGAGAGTGCCATCGGGTTGGCAGGGACCGGAACGAATGAGAACTCGAGCAATTCTGCTTTCGTGATCGTGTTGCCTTCCATTTCTTTTGCGATGAAGCCAACCGATGTACTTCGCAAAATCTTTGCATCGTATAAACGACGCACTTGCTGAGCGAACGGATTGGCAGACTCGGGAGCAAATCGTCCGCTTGCCACGAGCTTGCCGTCTTTGATCTCGATTGAGTCAGTCACACCGATCGGCAAGCCTGTATAGTTGTGACCCCACAGGACGACTGGGTTATTTTTATAATGAGCAAGATCCCATCCGGCTTGGTTCACAATTTCGCCTTGGCGATCTTGGTCTGCCGTTGAGATGATCACTTCAAAGCGACCAGAATCTTCTTCGGCCGCTTTCATCTTCTCGAGAAATTCTTTTGTCTCAGGCGTATTTAAATAGCTGAGCAATTTCTCGCTTATTTCTGCATTTATTCTGTTGAGTGTGTTTTGTGTATCCATAAAATTTGTAAGTTAATAAATTATTCAATCGAGATGTCTTCCGGTCTGGTGTAGCACCGGCAGCTCACATGGAGCGGAGGACTTCCGACATCGTCATAGGTAATTGGTAACTTCGACCCATCGGTTCCTGTCGCCTCATCCCCTTTATCGAAGAAGTTGTCGTCAATGCCGATGGTCTTTCCATTCATCTCATCGCACCAAGGGCAGACTCCGTCATCCTCTGCGGTGTACCACTTGATTGTTTTCACCACGCCCGACTGCTTCCACGCTTCTTTTGTTGAATCGTTCCCAATACGGAATGCTTCCGTTCGTGCGACCTGTGCCGCACGCACTTCATTGCTGTAGTCGTAGACCGCATTGAGCTTTTCGGTAAGCTCGGCGAGTGTCCATCCCTCGGTTTGTCCTTCTTGGAGAGTGTCGTGTAAAAGTGAGAGCGTTGTTTCGTTGTAACTTTCAGACATCAGACTTACTGAACGATCAAGTGATCGCTTTGCTTCTGGTGTCATGCGGAAGTTGTCGTATCCAAGAAGCGAGCCTGCTTCTTTGCCTTCCTTTTCGTACAAATCGCTCAAGATAGGAGTTGAGAGATCGATTAAAATTCCCATCCATTTTTCTTTGTCGTACACATCAGCCACTGATACTTTTAAGCCGAGATTCTTCAGCACTTCCTCTTTCTGATCTGCATTGAATTTCTTTAATGTTTCGTGCAGGAGTTTTTCGTATGGAGTTACACGAGTTGCAAACGCTTTATAGATCGGTGCGTAATCTGCATCTGAAAGCTCCTTGATGTTCTTGCATTTTGTTTCTTTGAGCTCGCTTACCGCTTTGTTTTGCTTTTCGAGCGACTCTGTTAGTTTCTTTGCGATTTCTTCGGAGATACTTTTTCTTGCACGATGATTCTTTGCGAATCGTGTTGATGGTTTCTTGTCAGGCTCCGTGCTTTTCTTCCCTAATCGCTTCACTGCTTTTGGTTTTGGTTTTCCAAGTGGGATCTTTGAAAAATCAGTCATCACACTGTCGCCTTTGTCTACACCATCCAAGCCGAAGTATTCTTCTCGAGCTTCGTTGATACTAATGACCGGCTGAAGACCAACTGCGGCCTTCATTTCTTCTATGCGTTGAGCTCGATCTTCAGGGACCGGATCACTGAAATCGAGATACAGATTGTCACCGTAACGAGGCACAAGAAACTCATTGAGCTGTTGCACTATGAGTTCAAGTTTTGGTTTTACTGTTCGGGCTGCAAAGACATAGTTTGAGGTTTCTGCAGTCGCACGATTTGTTTCTGACTCTGAGCTTCCGAGAATTGTTTTTGGTACACGGAATCCACTTAGGATCTTCTCTCGCATGACTGACTGCATGTTGGCGAAGTCCATATCCTTTGGTGTACTACTTGCTTCGTCGTACTTCACACCTTTCGGGAGCACAGCTACTCGGTATGCATTACCTGCACCCTTATAAAGGTTTTCAAAAGAAGCACGAAGCACTTTCATTTGTGCATCGGTAATTGCTGTATCTGATGAAAGCAAACCACCAAGACGAGCACCATTCTTGAAGTAGTTTAGATTTACGTCGTTTGCGAAGTTGTCGGTAAGGATCCAGTCGATGATCGCTTGCACCGTTCCAATACCTTGATATGGATCGTTCGGGTCAGGATATTTAAAGTGGAGAATTTCATGCTGTTGGAAAATCTGTGTCTCACCATTGATTGAGTATTTATAACCTTTGATAAATTCAGGTAGTTTTGCAGGAATTGGAATAGTATTCTTCGGACTTAGTACAAAGATTGCAGTCGGCTTATCCGTGTCACTCTTTACTCCATCCAACAACCAGTAGGAATTTCCTGCTAGCTCTAAGTGAGACGATGTGATGTATTTCAAATCGTAGCCAGTCTGGAAAGGATTCACTCCATCAAGCAAATCAAGAAGTTCATGATCAAATATTTCTTCGTGTGTTCCGTCTTTTGTAACTTGAAACAAACGAAATCTTTGTTTTGCAATTTCTTCAGCAATTGCACGCACACATCCATAAACCCAGCCGTTATAAAGTTCCATTGCTTTATCAACGGAAGTTTTTCGAGACTTCGACCAAATCATAAATGGATCCGCATCACCAATACCCGAAGCAAGCGACAGAGTGGTCGCTTTACGTGAGAGTCCTATGATGTTTAATGCTTTGTCGAATATATTCATGCAAATAAAAAAGAGGGCTTGCGGCACGAGCTAATCTCTTTCGAGACGAATTCGTGTCACAAGTCCTCTTGGGTATCAAGTCAGACTGACCAACTAAATTTGAAAGGTACTACTAAAGTGTAGCGCGCACCGATTTTAAAGCGCAAGGCCTACTACAGTGGAAAAACTCTAAACTCATCACTAGCTTCGGGCTTACGTTTTATCGTATATTCCGCCAGTGTTATTTTGCCATCTTGGATTTTAATCACTATCTCGCCCATTTTAATTTCCTCAGCAAGACGCATGATCTCTGCCCATTCAGGCGTGATTTGTTTTAGTACCTTTGGTTTTTGTGGTTGCTCGTTCATATAAGTCCTATTACTTCAGGATTCTGCATACCTTGCTGTACGAGTCCGAGAATGAGGTACACGAATGCATCGACGAGGTCATCGTGTTCCTCTACTCCGAATCCAAGGAGTTGAATAATTAAGTCTTCGCATCCTTTTCTTGGAAAAACTATCGTTCCGTTTTGAATGTAAATTGCTATTGCCCTCAATCTCGCACGCTTGTCGCTACCTGCACGCATTGCAACTACAGGCAGGAGAGCTCGTTCCATTTCTTCTACGGCAGCTCTTTGATATTGAACGTCTTCTACAAAAAAGATTCCGAATGGGTTAGCAACTGCCATCGCCTTTGTTGTCTCCATTGTCTCGTGGAAAGAAAGTCGAGCGTTGATCGGGTTCGGCTTGATGTAAATCTTTGGGATGCCTTCTTTTACAAAAGAAGTTCCCGACACCATTGAGGTATAGTCGGCTGTTTCTTTTTTTGAAATTGCGAGGTCTACTCCTGTACCCTGCAATCCTGTTTCTGCTTCAGGTGGTAGCTTGTCGTAGTATTTGATCCAGTCTTCATGCACATCGGCACCTTCTTCCGGCACCACCTTGAGCAGATACTCTCTTTGGTATGCATTCAGTCCGACTTTGTCTCTTTGATGATCGAGAGCTTTCTGGTCGGGATACTTTCCAAGCCACGATATTTTTCCATTCTTAACCAGTGGATACTCTAGCTGTTTGAATGTCTTGTCTTTTTTCAAGCGAGCCATGAGTGCATCGGTGTGAAGTTGGTTTCCAATCACAACAAGTCTTCCAGTGCTTTCATCAATTGCAGGAATGACTTCACCTTTTAACCATCGTTCTGTTTTGTCTCGATTTTCTTTTGTTCTCACCCACTCTAAGTCTTCAGGGTCGTCTACCACGATAAGTTTCGGACGGTGTTGATTGTGTCGGAGTCCACGCACCTTCTGTCCTCGGGACCGAGCGAGAATGCGTACGCCGTTTGAAAGAAGCATGTTCTTTGCTTGCCATTCTTCTTCACTTTCAAGTGTCCAATCGGCTACAAACTCGCCCTTAGTATTTCCATAGTCCTGTTTAATAAGCGGATTGTTTTCCAGTTCGCTTTTAATATTGGCGATGTTCATGTTTGCTTGTACGCCTGTGTCTGCGATCGGAAGTATAAAGTTGTAGAGTTCTGGATATTCAAGTGCCGCCCACAAAGGCAGAGCGAGTGAACCGAATGTGCTTTTTGCACTTCCACGAAATCCAAGAATCTCAATCATCTTTTCTCTATGGTCACCTAGCGTGTTAAGCAATTCGGGATGAAATGATGCAGGTTCCTTGTCTAGGTAATGCGGAAGATACACGAGACAAAATCCAGTGAGAGTTTTTGCAAGAGAACGTCTGGTGTCGTAGTCGTCAAAGAAGTCGTTACTGCTCCACCACTCGAGCTTTTGCTGATTCGGTTGTGAGGGTTGTTGGCTCTGCATGAGGAATGACATCTTTTGGTACGATGCCCCAATTGATAAACGCTTTGAGCATCATTGTTTTTAATTCAGGCGGCAATGGTCTGCTACGCTTTTCGACCTCAAGCGTTCCAATGTGGCGTTCAAATATTCCGGCATCAAGTTGTGCGTTGAATATGATTGAGTCGAGACGGATGATTGAGTTGATCGCATTGATCTGATCCTTATAGCTCGGTGGCATGAATCCTTCTTTTTTGAGATCGTCGGTGTAGTACACGATTCGCCACAAGCGTTCAAGCATGAGGCGATATCTCTCTTTCATTTCGGTCACACGGTCTATAACTTTTTCTCGGTCTGTCTGTTCAATTGCGGTGCGATGCACTTTCGCTTTTAGTTTGTGAATGTAGCGCCAATCAAGAGCATTGCCTGTTGCACTTTTGTATCCTTTCTCAAGCAATGCATCTTGCAATTTGGTAACAGAAATAAGCGGGTCAATGATTACGATGTCCCGTATTGCTCTTTTGATTTTTTCTTCTTGGACAGGTAATTTTTTCATACCGGCTTATTCTGCGTTATTTTGAAACGAACCTTATTTTTCAAGGAAGAGTAATCTGACGATTCTGCGTATAACGTTGACCGTGACAGCATTGCCTAGACAACGATAGCGCGCAGTATCACTCACTCCTTCCGTCCATTTGTCAGGAAACCCCTGCAAGCGCTCACACTCAGTTGGCGTAAGACGACGGATTGAAATGCCGTCAAATACCCCATGCTTGTCTTGTGCTGTCAAAGTGAAGCTAGGTTCGTTATTTCCCTTCACTCGCCTTCCATTCTGTCGTTTGTGCAAACGATCGGGAGTAAGCACCGGAATGGCGTACAGCCCTGTTTTAGCCCCTACGCCCCCTGCTTGGCTTGCGAGGGTGGTTGATATTCCCTTCGGATCATAGACTCGGTAGCCTTGGGACCCGCCCGATAACTGCACGAGATCCCATGCGTGCTTTTTGCTTAAGCTGCCCCGACCGCCAGTTCGGATCGTATTTGAGACATTAGTCTCTTTGTTAGTTTTGGTGAGAGGAAATATTTTCGGTCTACGTCCTTCTCTAAGATGTCCGATAATGAACACCCTTTCTCTGTTTTGCGGTACGCCGAAGTTTTTACTGTTAAGCAACTGCCACTGTACGTCATACCCCAATCCATCCAACGTGCGGATGATGGTTTTGAAAGTATTCCCTTTGTCGTGAGATAGCAGGCCTTTGACATTCTCAAGAAGTAGATACCGTGGTTGTTTGCATTTGGCGATTCTTGCAATATCAAAGAAAAGAGTGCCGCGCGTGTCCTGAAATCCTTGCCTTCGTCCAGCGATAGAAAAAGCCTGACAAGGAAATCCTCCAACAAGCACGTCAAAGTCGGGGAGACTTTTTGCTTTGATTTTTTTAACGTTACCGAAGTTTTTATGTTTGAAGTGTTTTTCATAAATCTTTATTGCATGCTTATCAATCTCGCTGTAGCCGACACATTCCCATTTGTTTTTTGTTGCGACTTTGATTCCGAGTTCAAATCCGCCGATGCCGGAAAATAAGCTGAGATATTTCATTGTTGTATTCTGCTGATTCGTTCCCATCTATCACGAATGACATCGCAAAATTTAGGATCGAGCTCAATCATGTATGCTCGCCGACCGACCTTTTCGGCTGCCGTCATCGTGCTGCCTGATCCTGCGAATGGGTCGAGTACGATGTCGTTTCTTTTAGTAGAGTTTCGCAATGCTCGCATAGCAAGCCAGTCTGGTTTTTCTGTCGGATGCAGATAGCGAGCTGTTGCCTTGCGTGGCATTTCCCAGACATCATATTCACCGTCACCAAAGAACATATGAGTGCCTGTCTTCCAACCGTATATGATGCTTTCTGCAGTCTTTGGATCTGGCTTTGTCGCTTTTGCAATCCACTCATGCTTGTAGCGGTAGTCATTCCATCCCATACTTGGAACATTTTTTACCCAGATGATCACTCCAGAATGTCGGAATCCGTTTTTGAGCATACTCTGAAGAAATTGAGGGTACGAACTCCATCCAGAACAGATATAAAACGAGCCGCCTTCTTTGGTATGCATGATCATCGCTTCAAATGCCCCATCGATGAAAGCTCGAAACTCATCGGGAGTCATGTTGTCGTTTTTGATTTTCTCAAGTTCTTCGCTCTTTAGCTTTTCTCCGCGCGAGTGATAGTTCACGTTGTATGGTGGATCCGTGAATATCATGTCTGCCTTTTCCTTACCGAGAAGAGTGCGGTAAGTTTCGGGATCAGTTGAGTCGCCGCAAATAAGTCGGTGTGAGCCGAGCTCGTATATTTCACCAAGCTTTGAACGAGGTTCTTTTGTATCGTCGATCGCTTCATCATCCTCTTTGTCATCCTGTAAAGTCTGATCGAGAATTCTGCTGATCTCATCTTCCCTGAAACCTGATGCAGGAATATGTGGATCTTCCTTGAGAGCGACAATTATTGCAGAGAGCTTTTCTTCGTCCCACTTTCCTTTAATTTTATTTAATGCCAAGTTTAGAAGTTTTTCATCTTCCAGTGACAAGTCCACGAACGATACTGGGACCGAGTAGATACCTTTTTCTTCCGATTCAACGATACCCTTTGGAATTACACCGCTTGCGATTATTGACTCCAGTGCTGAGAGTCTTTGATGTCCGCCCACGAGCACGCCATAGCGTTCTTTGTTTTGGTTCACGACTATCGGCTCTACGAAGCCGAATGTCTTTATGCTCGTTTTGAGTGCCGCCATTTCAGAATCCGGCATGATTCTCGGATTGTAATCGGCACGCTTGAGATCACTGAGTTTAATTGTCGTCTGCATATTTTGCCTCGTCATAGACGAATGTTTTGCTAAACTCGACCCTCTCTTTTAGACCCTTTATTTTTTCTTTATCTTTTCTTATGCTTTCGTTTATCAGACTCATTGTTTCGTCGCAGCTCACAATGAATTCTTCAGCCTTTGCGATCTTCCCTTCCAATTCTTTGCGTTTGGTGCGAGTTACTTTGGTGGTGTCTTTTGGATCAATTGTCTTTATATCTTCCTTCAGCTGATCCAACTCTTTGAACTTTTCATCTTGGAGTTTTTTTACTGCAGGAATCTTTGTCTGGTCGAATTCAAGGTTTACCTGCTTTCGCCAGATCTGCTCGTTCAGCTCGTCGATAAACTTTTCTTTGTATTGCTCGGTATTCATATTTAAATATTTACGGTTATTTCAACTTCGACTCGACCTTTTCCTTCCGGTGAATAATGGGTTTCAAAACTGCCATCAAGAAACTTATCATTCTTGAAAAGCGCGTCAGCAATTCCTTTGAAGATGTTGTCGGGATCTCCGTGGATTCCGTTGCGCCAGTAGATGCGGATGTCCATGCGAGCTTTTTCGCCGGAACTTGTGGTGAGCGGCTGAAGCTCAGTGAGAAGCGTGTTTGCCGCACGCATGAGATATTCGGGATAGTCTTTGTAGAAAACCCTTCGCACAAAACTTTTCCATCCGTTGTACCTTTTCGCTTCTGGAAGCCAGAGCGCTCTTTTGACAACTCGTACATACGGGACCGGATTGCCATGTATGTCGTCTTGATTGCCATTGAGAACAAATGCAATTTTTTTCATTTCTTTTTAGTGGTTATTTGGTCTGTTAATACTCATCCTTTTTGCAAGGTCTTTGATCTTTTCTCCGTAGTTATCCCCAGAAAAATCATTAATTTTTCTAAAACTAGGTTTCTCTTTTTTCTCTAGGTTTTGTGTGTTAACTCTCTTAACCACTTTTGGTAAAGAGGATTTACCACTTCTGGTTAACTCTCTTAACTGGTTAATTTCGTTTACTACTTTATCCACATCCATATTCAGGTTGAGCTTGTACCTGTTTCCTTTGGATCTTTGCTGCACAAAAATCACACCGACTTTGATGAGATTTTGAAGTGCGGCATTTACGGAAGGACGAGACAAACCAGTACCAAAATCGAGCCGTCTACCCTGACTTGTTTTGATGCCGTGTTCGAATTGAGAGAAGCTGATGTTGTCTTCGTCCTTATGGAATCCGAATGTGCGTCTGCAAATGTAAAGCAGGCATCTCGCTTCCGCTTCTGATATGCGCGGAAGAACAAGATCCAAAATTACATTTGGAATTTGTGAGCTGTTTGGTATTAAGTTGTGTTTGTGTTCATCCATAATGTCTTGAAGAGAGAAAGCATCGATGTAATATCGATGTCTTTTCTCTCTTTGTTTGTTGGCTCGACCTTTCAGGGCGGCCTATCGGGGTTAGCCCCCGATCTCAGCCCTCATGCCACTGCGATCAGGGCTGAGTCAGTGGCTAAGCTTTTCTACTTGCCACTTTTTTTCAGCTTTTCAGCAGTGGGCTTTTTTGGTTTGTCTTCCTTTGAATCTCGGAGGTCTTTGTCGAACTTTTCTTGAGGGGTTGCCTCTGGTGGAAGTTCGCCTTTCGCTTCGGAGATTTTTTGCTGTCCGAATTCTCGTACTCGGGCATAGCCGTCTTCGAGAATTTCTGGGGACATCATTTCAATGGCAGACCAACTTCGGGTGTTGAATGCGTACTCGAGCGCATCGGTTTTGTTTTTCTTTTCCGCTGCGCTTGAGCTTGGCCAGAGTGATACGAGATACCCTTCGATCTCCTCAAGCCATCGCTTCTTTGCCTGTACCCATTGGCGCTTATCCTGTTCGGTTTTGATCAGCTCGCCTGCATCTTGCTCTGCGTGGCTGAATCGTGCCGTTACTGGATCTTTGATGATCGCTTCAATTGCAGGTGCAAAGTCTTCGTAGGTTGGGTTTTTAAACACCGCACCATCGAGGAGATTGCCTCGGCCTTTGAGAACCACCGATTGTCGCCATACTTCTCTTTTCTTTCTTTGAATGAGCTCGTGACGTTCCATGAGCACCAGTACATCAAATTCGTATGCTGCGTTTTTCTCCGCCTGCATCTTCACTCCTGTTTTGGTGAACTCTTTTCGTCCGTCCTCATCTACTTCCTGCTCCATGCGATCCGACACACGGCCGGTTGCAAGAATGTGCAGGGGCGATTGCACGAGTGGAATGGAGAAGTATTTATTCCATTCACTCTTGATCGACATCCAATCCTGTATTTGGAAGGTTGTGCGATTCAGCTTTCGCTTATATGCCTCTTGGAAGTCCATCCAGATGTGAGTAATGCTGTCGATCACCATGATGTCGGCATATCCATCTGCACAGAGCTTCATTGCTTTTACCAAGTCGGCCAGCGAGTGTGTCTCGCGCACCATTGCCTCGATCCCATGTTCTTGAAAAAGTGGGACCAAGAATTTTGATGCTTTCTCGGTATCAATAAGCACAATCGGCTTCTTGCTGTTGATCTTCTTGTGAAGACCAATTGCTACTAATGCGGCAGTCCAACTTTTGCCGGTTCCCGGCTCTCCTTCAAATGCCGCTTTGAAGAAGGGTTTGGTGTTCCCGATCGCTGTGAAGAATGTATCTTCAGAGGTCGGAGAACTGCTTCGTTCTAGTGTTTGCATATTTTTTGCTTGACTCGACGAAGGGGTCTTTGATACTATGTATCTACGGTAAGAGGCCTCCTTCGGGGGGTCTTTTATTTTTTCTCGAATAATTTCTTTCTTCGCTTTTCGAGCGGTTCGACTAACTGCTCTATAGTTTCTTTGATCAAGCCATCATGTATTTGGTTAAAGGCTTGATCAGTTTTCTTTTGATCCTCAGCGTCTAGGGTTGTGAGTTTCCCCATCAACTCGCCAGTCCACTCAGCGATCGCATCCAGAGTTTCAGGTACGATCCGTTCATCAACGATGCTCGTCGCCCTCTCTCTGAGAAGCTTCTTGATTTCCTGCTGGGTTGTCATAGACCTTGTTTCTGATCTCTTTCAGATCTTGGAGTTTCTTCTTGCGCTCAAGACTGAGAGTCTTGTTTTTCTGCAATCGAATCTCTTTTAGTTGATAATCGATATCGACAACGTCTCCTATGGACAATCGATATTTTTCTGTGAGCCACTTACCTTCGAGGATTAAGGCTGGTATGCCATATCGTCTATAGGTAACTGCTCGAGTAGTTTTGAGATTTTTCATTGCTAGCATCTGCCGTTGTACATCGGCTGATCCCTATCGGGACAATGATTGTGATTACCTATATTTCTTTCTAATCTCGAATGCTTCCGGGTAGAGCCCCTTCTCTTTGAACAAGAGATCGACTAAGTGAGCATCGCCTTTGATGCCAACGTGCCACTGATTTACTTCGTGGACTGGCCGGTGATATTCCTTGTAGTCATAGATAGTAAGGACACACGGACGCTTCTTGTTTGTTGACTTGAAAGCCCATTCAGCACGGACTTTTTCGTCGCCGCACTTCCATTCGCCCTCTTGGGTTCTGTCATGGGGCGCTCCCAACTTATCCACAAGCTCGTGGTAGGAGATATGGAGATAGCCATGAAAGCCGGAGTGGAAAGTATCTTTGTGAGATGCTTCTTTGAACGTAGGGGTAGGTTTCATAATCGCCTTACTTTAGGGTTAATAATTTTTCGACCTTTTTAGACGGGACCGGCATTAAAAAAACGCCGATTTTCATCGACGTTCTTTCATACTTTTTTAGTTGTTTTTAAGGGTTTTTCCTGTTTTTGTCCCTAGAAGATGGTAGTGCTATATCCTAAACTCAATCACATCGCCATCCTGGACAATGTACTCCTTACCTTCCGTTCGTACCACGCCTTTTTCTCGTGCTGCTCCATATGAGCCGGCACTGAGGAGGTCTGTACAATGCACTATTTCTGCCCGAATAAATTTATCTTTGAAATCGGTATGTATCGCCTGACCTGCTACCGGTGCAGTGGAGTCACGTAGGACAGTCCACGCACGCGATTCATCCTCCCCGGTCGTGAAATACGTAATGAGATTCAGCAGTTTATATCCAGCTTTGATCAGACTGTCGATACCGTCATCCTTGCCTCCCAGCTCTGTTCGAAACAATTCTTTTTCATCACCTTCCAAATCCTTTAATTCATTTTCAATTCCCGCGTCTATAACAACCCACTGTGTATTCTGCGCCTTGAGAAATTCAATAAGTTGTGTGTAACGTGGATCATTCATCTCATCTAGATTTCTTCCACCTCCTTTTTTATTCAGTGCATACATAATTGGCTTTGCAGTCAGGAGACTGAGCATTCTTACAACAACAATTTCCTTTTCATCGAGCGCGAGTTGGTTCACCAATTTTCCTTCTTTTAGATGAGCAAAAACTTTGGCCAACACTTCGTTTTCAAACACAGCCACCTTGTCACCTTTCTTTACATCCTTTTGTAGGTTTGATAATCGTTTTTCTACAGTCGCTTCGTCAGCAAGCACGAGCTCGAGATTGATTACTTCAATATCCGATACCGGATCGACTTTGTTGTGGACATGGATCACATTGTCATCCTCAAATATTCGCACCACCTCGACTATCGCGTCCACTTCACGTATGTTTTGCAAAAATTTATTTCCCAGCCCCTCGCCTTCGCTTGCACCTTTTACGAGTCCCGCAATGTCCACAAACTCAATCACAGCGGGGATTGTTTTTTTAGAATTTGAAAATGCCGAAAGTTTCCACAGTCGCTCATCCGGCACCGGCACAATACCTACAGACGGATCAATGGTACAAAATGGATAGTTCTCTGCAGGCACAGCCTTTTTTGTTAGTGCATTAAAAAGCGTCGACTTCCCGACATTTGGTAACCCGACGATTCCGATGGATAGTTGCATGAGTTAAATATAGCCTATATTTTTAAATATTGCTTATTTACATATGTTAAATTGGATGGTAATATATTTTCGGAGGTGGCTCAGCCCATACACATGTATGGGCTTTTCGTTTGCCTAAATAACTCCCAAAAAAACTTTTTCTAGAATACCAGAAGCCATGAGTTCTTTAGGCTTCCCTTCTGCCACTATTCTTCCCTTATCGAGTACATAGGTGCGATGTGCAATTTCATTTACCGATTTAAGATTGTGTTCAACGATCACGATAGAAATCTTGCGAGCTTCATTTATATTTTTTATTTTTTCAAATACTTCTTTTACAATTTTTGGTGCAAGTCCGATAGACGGCTCATCGAGAAGCAACACTTTCGGATCTGTCATCATACCTCGTGCAATAGCGAGCATTTGTTGTTGACCTCCAGAGAGATGTCCGGATAGGTCTTTCAGTTTCGGCTTCAGAGCAGGGAACAAATCCAGCACTTCTGCGATTCTTTCTTTTATTTCATTTTCTGACTTTACCGTGTATCCTCCAATTTCTAAATTTTCTTTGACAGTAAGACTTGGAAATACTCTCCTGCCTTGTGGGACATACGAAATACCACGGTCAATCATTTCTCGAGCGACAGGAGATATCACTTTCTCATGCCAGAGTATCTTTCCAGATTCAATAGCGGTGATGCCGAACAACGCTTTGAGTACTGTAGACTTCCCTGCTCCGTTTGGACCCATGAGGGCAACAATTTCTCCTTCGTCAATATTCAAAGAAACACCATTCAGAGCTTTCAGTCCTCCGTAGTGCACGTGTATATCATTAAGTTGTAATTGTGTTTCAGTTTTCATTTACGTTAATTATCCTTTATTTTATAGAATTAGAATACTTGACATATTCATATTTAATGTGTACTGTAATTTTAGGAGAAAAATATTGACCACCACGATTTCACCGTTTGTTATCGGAGCAAGGTATATTGCTCCGTTCTTCGCAATTCTCATTGGGTACTACTTTCTGACCATGGCGCGGAAAATGAGAAGTGTAAACTTCGCGACAATCGTCTTGTTCGCAATGTGCTATCCAATCGGGAAGACATTCCAACTTTGGCTCGTCGGACCTCGGTGGATCCGTTGGTACATGAGCGATGTTGGATTCATTTCGATGGTCATGATCTGGATCGGATTTTCTGGCATCGCATTTTTTGGCAAAACTGTCTTAGAGCGCATCAAGATAGGTGCCTGGGATGGCTTTATCCTCGCTGTAATTGTAGAAACATTGCAACTATGTGCGAAGTCACAGAGCGTTATACATAAGAAAGGTACTTTCGCAGCAAGCGGAGATTGGGTGGACATGGCGATTTTTTTTGTAATGTACATTGTAAACATATCTCTCTTAGCACGACTGAAAAGAGAGTGTGGTCCCCCAAAACCTCCCGGGCCTGTAACGTACAAACATGAAAATAAGAAGAATAGAAAAAGATGACTCTGCTCAACACAGCAGAGACGGCCGAGAGTAATTCATCACTCTCGGCTTTCTGTTTACATTACTCGCCCAAATATGCGTCCATCACTTCTCGTTGTGAAAGTACCTGGGATGGAATCCCCTCTGCAAGAAGTTTTCCACTATCAAGCACAATCAAATGATCACAGAGTTCACGAATAATATCAATATTATGTTCAACCAAAATTACCGTTTTGCCCTGTTCCTTTAAATGTTGAATTACAGAAATCACAATCTTTCTCATCTCAGGAAATAATCCTGCAAATGGCTCATCGAGAAAGAAAATATCACTATCATCTCCAAACCCATTGGACATTGCGAGCATTCTACCAATCTCGAGGAGCTTTCTCTGTCCATATGACAAGTTTTTTGCAAGATCGTTTCTTTTCTCCCACAAACCAACTTTTTTCAAAACTTCTTCAGCTCGTTCGAGATGAAATTTCTTATGAGTCTCAAAAAGAGATGCGAACACATTTCTTTTGGTCAGCACTACCAGAATATTATCGAGCACAGGCATTTGTTCAAACAGTCGAACTTCTTGAAATGTTCGAGTGATGCCGTAGTCAGAAACTTCGTGAGGCTGAAGCTTTTTTACTTCATCTGAATTTCCTATAACCACCAATCCACCATCAATCTGAATTACACCCGTGAGCAAATTGATGAGAGTTGATTTACCTGATCCATTGGGACCGATGAGTCCTGTGATTTTCCCTTTCTCGAAACCAATCGACAAACCATCGACAGCATGTACACCGTCAAAATGTTTCGATATTTTTTTAGTTTCGAGAATGTTCATTTCTATTTAATTACTACTCCATTTTCCACTTTTCCAAAAAAAGCGTTTGGAACTCGTAAACCTGAATTATCAAACATAAGTTCTCCATCCGCCCCAATGAACTTAGCTTTTTTCATGTTACCAATCCATGTATCTGGACTGCTATCGTATGTATTCGCCAAAAGCATAAATGAGTTAAAACCCATATCAGAACCAAAGGGAGCATCTTCATTATATTTGGCTTTAAAACTATTCTTAAATTCCTCCGTATAATCATTCTTTGACATAGAGATGATACTTCCATTTATCTTATTTATGTCAGAGCCGAGAATATTTTGGTAGTCGGACAGACCAGATTCAAAACTATTATCAAAGGCAAACTTTGGAGGACTTCCACCAGCGATCTTTAATATTTCTTTTACTATAAGTGCACAATCTTTTGGAACTCCGAAAAAAACTACAACATCGGGTTTTGAGTTCATTATGGCAAGAGCTTGGGATCGTAGTGTCCCGATATCACTACCAATATCATATTTAGTGACACTTTGTTGTCCAAATCCTTCAATAAATCCAGAATAAAAGTTTTGATACACTGGGGTGTTATTACTTAGTACAACCGCAGGTTTTACATACCCCAACCTTTTCAATTCCTTTCCTAATGCAAGTTGCACTGGTCGTGCAGCAGGTAGAACCTGAAAGATATTGTCATCTTCTGCTGGTTTACTTTGTTCAAATCCTAAGGCAACAGGTTTATTTTCTGTGTGAACAGAATCATACACAGCATCTATTGTGAATGATGAGAGAATTGCATATGCATCTACTTTATCTAAACCGCTCAATTTTTTATATGCAGACAAACCTTTCACAGCATTGAAACTATCATCTTCAATAATTGGAGAAAATTTAAGATTATGAGAATTATTCCACTCCTCTACTGCGAGGTTAAATCCTTTCATATACCCCTCACCCGCTGAGGCATATTCACCCGTAGTACCCGCAATAACTCCTAATTTTATTTCCTGAGATTTTGGCTTATTTCCAAGTAAAATAATCCCCCCTATTACTACCAAAGCAATGATTATCCAGAGTGTCTTTTTCATATTATATTGGAATATTTTTATCTCCCACCACTTTCTTTATCGTAAATCCAAGATCTGAATTTCCATTTGCATCGAGAGAATACGTGCCCATGAATCCTTGATAATTTTTTACGTTTACCAGCAACCAGTCATGCACTTTCTGACTATTATCTCCTACAGCACTAATTGCTTTTACGAGTAACTCTAACGAGTCATATGTAGATGCAGTGTGAAATGGAATTGCAGGTGCATGACCATATTTCTGTGTGTATTCAGCAAAGAAATTTTGCAAATTAGAATTATCTGCATTGTATGCAGGATCGGCGAAATAAACACCATCAAATGTACCGACAATCTTTTTGGCATCTCCATTTGTCACCAATGTAAAATCAGAAAAGAAAGATGCGTTGATTCCCTGTTCTTTCGACTGTTTAATAAATTGTGCTCCACTGATTCCTGTCTGAGAGAGAATCAGTATTGCATCAGGAGAAGCACTTTTTGCTTTTGATACTATCGATCGCAAATCGATTGTATCTGGCTGAAATTGTTCATTCAGGACCAGGGTCTCACCTTGATTTGCAGCTTCGGTTACAAACGCATCTCGAATGCTCAATGTGTAATCTGTCACTTCTGATACGACTGCTACTTTTTTGTATCCAAGCTTTGCCATACCTCGAGCAATATCTCGTCCAGCCAAACTGTCAGAGTTTGCCATTCTGAATATGTACTCACCGGCATCATCTACATTTTTGCCACCAGTTACTGGAGTAAGAAGTGGTACTTTGTTCTGGTTTGCCAGTGGTGCAGCGGCAATGGTTCCATTACTTGTCATACCTGCAATGATATACGTGTCACCATCGACATTAATCAATTTTGAAACTGCATCGAGACCAGATTTGCTGTCCGTTTTTGAATCTTCGATTGTAAGTTCTATTTTCTTTCCGTTTATACCACCTTTTGCATTGATATTGTCTACAAAAAGAGTTGCTGTATCTCGAATATTTTCACCCACAACAGAATAATCACCAGTCAAAAGAGATGCGACACCAATCTTAATTGCGTTACTCTCCGCTTGCTTTTTGTAGAATACAAAATAACCTCCAATTATTATCAGTAAAACTATAATTGTGTAGGTTATTTTTTTCATATTATTTTATTAGTGTAATCAATCCATTCTTGACCACAAACATCTTCGGTATTGTTTTTGAAGTTCCATTTGCATCAAACTTTATACTCCCTGAAGCACCATTGTAGGTATCCATACTGTACAAGCCAGTTGTGATGTTTTTATCTGGAAAATCTATATATGCTTTATAGAGTATATGCACTGCATCATATCCCCATGCTCCATAAAGAATTTTCTTTGGATCTTCGCCAAATTTCTTTTTGTACAAATCTGCAAAATGAGAAGTCTCTGGAACTTCTGGATCAGCAGTCTGGGATCCATATACACCCTCAAACAACCCAGGATTTTCTGTGATTTGAGTGTTGTCCAAAAGATCAGAGGTAATTATTATTCCTTTGTATCCTAGATCTTTGAGTTGTTTGACCCCTTTAAGAAAATCTTCAGTGGTCATATACACTACATCTGGATTTGTTGCGATTATTTTAGACAATTCAGTTCGATAATCCGTAGCACCGGGGGTAGAAAATTCGCTATCAGTAATAGTACCCCCGATAGAAACAAACTTGTTTTTGAATGCTTCAGATACTGCCTGAGACCACTCTTGTACATATCCAAAAATCGCTGCTTTTTTCCAACCCTTGCTATATACAAATTCAGCTGTAACTTCTCCAGAAGATGGTGTCCATGGGCCAAGTGCAAACACTTTGTCACCCATCGCTTCAAGTTGCGGGTTAGAATCCCACAATACCAATTCAGGAATATTTTTTTGATCTGTAATCTGATAAGTAGCAGCTGCTTCACTATATGCAGAGACAAACAGTGCTTGGATGTTATTGGAATAAACTAATTTAGTCACGGCATCTACAGCTTTTTTTGGATCGAGTGCAGTGTCTTCAAATACAACTTGGACTACTTGCCCATTCTGATTCAGTTCATCTTGTGCAACTTCTGCACCACGTTTAAACTCATCTCCAAAGGAAGCGACAGCGCCTGTGAGTGGTAAGGCAGCACCAATTTTCAATAGTTGTCCATTAGTTGGATTACTATTTTTATCGTGAAATAGAAAACCCCCGATCAAAATAATTGCAACGAATATTATTATCCAAATTGTCTTTTTCATGTTTATTTTAATTATTGAATCACTCCGTTTACAACAGTTCTTACCTGATATTGTTTGTTTTGTGTTACCACCCCACCGATTGAATCAAAAGTAATCTTTCCTAGAGAAACTGTATTGAAAGAATGTGATTTCATATATCCTACAGGATCCTGTCCTCCATTTTTCAAGACATCAGCAAGTATCATTACTGAATCGTAGGCTGTTGATGCAGATAATACTGGATCAGTAGAATAAGCAGCTTTATATTTACTTACAAAATCTGCTGAACCTGGAGTATTTTCAACAAATACAGTTCCCTCAAGATATGATTTATAGTTATTGGTACTTTCTATAAGTTGTCTTACAAAATCATTTGAAAAAAGAGAAATTGTTGATGCTATTTGCATATGATCCTTGAGAAAACCTGCGACCATTTGTTCGTCATACATTCCAAAAACAACTCCATTCACTCCACTTGCTTTCATTTTTGCAAAAATAGTTTTGAAATCAGATGTACCAGGATTGATTAAATCTTGAGAAACAATTGTGATACCCTGAGCCTTTGCAGCCTTTTTATAAAAATCTATAAATTCTGTGTAGTATGGATCATTCTGAAAGACCAGGGCAACTTTTGTCTCTTCTTTTTCTTTCATTGTCTGCGCTAGCCCATCTGTCAGTGCGTCTACACGATACCAAACAGAAAATACATTAGGGGTTACACTTCCTTGCTGAACAGCGGTTATACTGGCAGATGGACTAATGAGTAGCACATCTTTGTCTTTTACAACCCCCTGGGCTCCTGGATAACTATCGAGCCATGTTGGACCAATTATGTATTTCAATCCATCAAAACTAACTAATTTTTGCACAGCAGAAATTGAATCTTTCGCTGTGCTTTTTATATCTTCAAAGCTTATCTGAATTGTTTTACCATTAATTCCACCTGAAGAATTGATTTCATTTACAGCGAGATTTATTCCATTCTTCTCTGCTTCACCCCATGTTGAAGCATCTCCAGTAAGAGCAAGAGCGGCACCGACTTTGATAGGAGTGTTGTCAGTTATTACTGGTTTTTTTGATTTGGACATCCAAATCCCTAGAATCAGAATGACGACTACTGCTACGATTATCCAGATTGTTTTATTATTCATATTTTATAATTTATATTCCCCCATTAATCCTTCCGGTCTATATAGCATTAATAATACTAGAATTAGTCCATAAGTCACCTGTCTCATCTGAGCAGCTATATCCGATGGAAATCCGACGAAGCGGAGTGCCTCAGGTAAAATGACGAGACAAACCGCACCAAGGACAGCACCTTTATTATTCGCTAATCCACCAAGAATGATGATTGCCAAAATAAAAATGGATTCGGACAGAGCAAAGCTGGTTGGATCGACATATGTAATGTACGAAGCAAAGAGAGCTCCTGCAATAGAGGCAATCATCGCTCCAATGACAAAAATTGTTAGTTTAAAATAGAGTGTATTATATCCGAACACTTGAATCGCCTTCTCATCCTCTCGAATCGCTTTGAGCACTCGACCAAATGAGGATCGTGTAATAAATTGAGCGAGAAAATATACTACTACCGCGAGAATGATGACAAGAATGAGAAAAATAAAATTATTGCCAAAATCGAGTCCAAATAGAACTGGTTTTGAAATACCTGGAATACCAAGTGGACCGCGTGTCAAAGACTGCCAGTTGAGGAAAATGCTGTAGACAATAATATTAAATCCAAACGAACCAAGTGCAAAATAATCTCCATCAAATTTTGAAAGCACGTAGCCGATCGCCAAACTACAGAGACCAGTGATAATCATTCCCGCTATAATCGAGAAAAAGAAATTCACACCAAACGAGGTGAGTAAGATTGCAGTCACATATGCACCTATACCATAAAATGCTGCTTGGGTGACAGAAAGGAGTCCAGTGTATCCCACGATCAAATTGAGTGACACAGCAAGTATCGAGTAGATTCCAATCAGTATTGCGATGTGTACAAAATAGTCCATATTCTTATTTTTTCTTACCTAAAATTCCATTCGGCCTGAATAAAAGAAAAATGATGAGTACTCCAAAAGATATTGCATCTTTCCACTCGCCAGAAATTTTCCATATTCCAAAGTTTTCCACAAAACCCAGGAGAAATGCTCCGAGTACTCCTCCATAGATGTTACCAACACCACCTATAATGCACGCAATGACACCTTTCAGGAGTAGCGAAAATCCCATCGTCGGTTGAATCCCTGTATCAAAACCAACAAGAATACCAGCAAGTCCCGCAATAGCAGAACCAATAAAAAATACTTTGCTGATTATTTTATCTGTATCGATACCAACTATTTTCGAAACTTCTGGATCATCTGAAACTGCTTTAATTGCTTTACCAAATTTTGTAAATCGGAGTACTGCAACAAGCGCAAACATAATCAAAATACTTAACACAAGAGCGATAATCTGAACTCCAGTAATGACCCCTCCAAGCATTTGATATGTTGATGAATTAATTGATACAGGAAATACCTGGAACTGACTCGAAAATAAAATAGCAATAATAGCTTGGATTGTAGTCATCACACCAAGTGCAGCAACAATAAAAACCATACTCGATGCTTTTCTGGTACGTAACTTTTTATACACTATTTTTTCTACCAGGAATCCAACGAGTCCCGCAATGAGAATTCCGAGGAGAATGGCAACATAAATGTTGAATCCGAGTGTGCGGGAAAAATAGAATACAGCATATCCTCCAACTGTTGTGAGTACTCCATATCCGAGATCAAAAAACTTTGCAGTACCGTAAATGAGATTGAAACCAAGTGCAACCATCGAATAAATAGCTCCTGCAATAATGCTATTCACTATGAGCTGTGGAATGATGTCCATTGCTATATTTATACCAAATTCTCAGTGTTTTCACAATATAAAAACTCGCACTAAGCGAGTTTTTATATTCTTTTATTAAGGGAGATTTTTTCTATTTAACAAGCTCGGCTTTTCCTGCTTTTATTACTTTTACAGAATAGTTTGCTCCAACAAGGTCACCGTTTGCATCAAATTTGATTTCCTTTGATGAAACCCCTTTAGTGTAGACTGTTTTGTATAATTCGTTTTTTATTGCTTCTGAATTAGATCCTACTTTTTGCATTACTTCAGCAAGAATATTCATTCCATCGTAAGCTGTCGGACTACATACAGCAAACTCATCCGAACCAACTTTTTCTTTCATCTTTACTTTAAATGCCTCATTTGCATCAGTTGCTCCAACTGTATACATTGCATTTTCTCCAGCAGATCCAACTGTTGACCAAATTTTTCCATCATCCCAGGCATCTCCTCCAAAGAATGGAATTGTAATTCCTAAAGCTTTAGCCTGAGTAAGTGCGGGAATCGATGCTTCCGTATATCCAAGGAAGTAAATCAGTTCTGGTTTATCTGATTTTATTTTTGATAATTGACTACGAAGGTCACGGGATGTCTGATCATATCCCTCCTCATCAAGAACAATTCCTCCTAATTTTTTATAATTATCTATAAACACATCTTTAATGCCATTTCCCCAATCTGATTTTACATACATTACAGCCACACTTTTCTTACCTAGGTTGTTGTAAATATAATCAGCTGCAAATTTTCCCTGAAATGCATCGGATGGATAATTTCTAAAGATATAATCTCCTGCATTCGTTAGGGCTGGAACAGATGAACAGTATGATAGTACAGTTGTCTTTGATTGCTCAGCCAAAGATGTAAAAGCCGAAGTCTCTCCTGAACATGCGCCACCCAGTATCGCTGAAATTTTATCAATATTGATAAGCTTATTTGCAGCATCAGATGCATCTTTTCCATTACATTTTCCATCTTCAAAAATAACTTCGAGTGGACGGCCTTTTATTCCACCAGCGTCATTAATCTCTTTGACCGCTATTTGAACAGCAGCTTGTGCATTTTGGCCAATATTTGCAGCATCACCCGTCAAAGGACCAATAAATCCAATCTTTATCGGACCAGTCTCCTTTGATCCACCGCGAGAGGCAAAAATGACGATTACAATGAGTACAATAACACCTATTACCCACCATTTTCCATTATTATTAGTTTGTTCCATTTAATATTTAGATATCTGATAAATTTGAGCTTCTATTTTAATTATGTCAGGAGAAATATAATTTGCAACTTATTGATTTTAGTACTCAGCTTTAACATACTGCTGATTCTTTGCCATCTGGAGTTCAAGCTGATACACGATTGTTCTATCATCTAGGTAATGAAAGTTTCCGATCGCAGGATTTGAATATTTATATGAAATTACTGAAGTTTTCACATCTTTACCAGGGTTTGCCTGCATAGCTTTAACAACATCTCGTGTCATGTCATATCCCATAGCTGCCACGACGTCTGGGTCTGTATTGAATCTGGCCTTGTACTCCGTAGTAAAATCCGCAGAAAACTGACTTGGAGCAATACCTGGTGCAAATGTACCTTCACCAAACTCTCCGAACTGTTGCAAATTTCTATTATCAACGTCGACAAATGTAATCGCTGTTCCCTTGAATCCAAGCTGTTTCATTTCCTTAACGATTTCAAGAGCGTCAGTAGGATTATCCATTGTTACAAACACCGCATCAGCTTTGCTTGCAACAGCTTTTGTTGCAAATGTTCGGTAATCCTTGTTTCCTGTAGGAGCAAGATCGTTGTATACAACCGTGTACCCAGATGTAGCTGCTTTTTTAACCATTACATCACGTGACTGCATTCCGAAATCACTATTTGCATCAATGAGTGCCATAGTTTTGATACCTTTCTTCTGAATCATAGGTACTGCAGTGTCTAGCTGAATGTCTGCATTTGGGTAACCACAGAATACATTTGTGAGAGGTTTAAATGAGTCACTGCAAAATGAGAATGAAAATACATTTTTGCCAGCCTTGAGTGCGAGTGGAGCAACGGCGATTGTTTCGTCAGGAGAATATGTACCAATAATCACATCCACCTTATCAACATTGAGAAGTTTAGATGCAGCACTTACAGCATCCGTTGGTTTCGAGTGACTGTCTTCAACTACAAACTGTACACCGTCCTTTTCGAGCTCAGCCTGCGCCAACTGAAAACCTTGATGTAGTTTTTCTCCTGTTACTGAGAGATCTCCAGTAAGTGGCAGAATCACTCCGACTTTCAGACTGGATGCAGTGGTTGGTGTGGTTGGTGTTGTTTTAGAATGTTTAAAAATAAAAATCCCTCCGATTATCAGTACCACCAAAACAATCACTGTTATCGCTTTATTCATATGATACATATTTAATAATAATAAACCTATGTACAATCGTATCAGACTTACGAAATTGTCTCAACTTGTCCATACAAAATGAAAACTCAAGCCATTCAATTACAAATTCGTGGAATTATCATCCGCGGAAGGGCCGTAGATGGACGGCACGAGACCTCCTGCCATACGAATGTAAACAGAGAGTTGGCCACGATGGTGGATTTGGTCGCAGATCATCATAAATGCAAAATCGACACCAGTAAATGTTCTGCCCGCAAATGAAATTACCTTATTCAGTTCATCATCGCTCATCTTTTCCATTTTTTCTTTTATTGCGTTTGTTTCATTTTTGAAATCACTGATCGCTGCTTTTACATTTGCGGGTTTATAATTTTTAAACTTTGCAGGATCCGCCTTTTCTCCAAACAGATACCCGTCCAAAAGATACATTTCAAACACAAACGTTGAGACGAGTTTCATTGCATCACTCGATCTTTCGTGGGGACGAAATGAATCCTGACCTTCTGGATATGCCTCGAGAACTTTTATGGTTGTGGCAAACTCTTTTTCCATTATGGAAAGTAAATCTTGTTTTGTGATCATATATTTGTGTATTTAATGCAATTTTATTTTCTAATTATATCTTATTTTTTGATTAATGATTTGTTTACATCCCAAGTTTTTCATGGTAACTTAATCTTCAGAGGAGTAACAATGAAAGTTTGTTTTCAAATCGTGGGATGTGTCATTTCCTGGGCATTTGCTTGTCTTCTTGGGTTTCTCGGATTTCAGCAAGCAGGCTGGATTGCCAGGAATACACTAGGAATCAGCTCGAGAACGGCGACTGATGTTATTGGGCAAGGAATCTGGCAACATCTCGGGTTGACAGTCTTTCTGGTTCTGGGAGCGTATGTTCTTTTCATATTTGGGAGGTTTCTCGCCTCCACACAAGAAGAACGTGACTCGAGGCGACAAGCAGCCGGAGAAAAATCAGCACGCGAACTCCGCGACTCAATTCCATTTCGTCGTCCGAGAATGCTCCAGCGGTAACAGCAGCACTTGCAATATTTTTCCTCGTCAAGGATTTTGGCTCGCACATGTTGCGGGCCTTTCGTTTATTTATTTTTTAAATTGTATCAACTATCTAGTACAACCTCCTCCCGTACTTCACGAATTTGTGTGACCACTTGACGCGGCGCTCTGGAGAAATGTGTTTCATTGGCCCAACTTTTTTGATATTTGTACTAAATCCAGCAAACCACAGTATGCCGTCCTTGATTTCGTTTGTATTGTCGCCAAAAATAAATCGTGCGAGAAGTGGATGCGAGTCAGATGTCACAAACACGCGAGCAGTTCTACCCTTCAGGAGCCTCTGCCATGAGTAGCCGCTCGGATTGAATTTAAATGCAAATCCAGGAATCCACATGCGGTCAAAAAGTCCCTTGAGTAGTGCAGGCATGGTAGACCACCACGACGGATAAATAATTACGAGATGATCGCACCATCGCATATCCTCCTGTAATTTCTTCAAATCTGGTTCAAGTTCCTGTATGACTTTGTAGCCCTTGTGCAGTATGGGGTCAAACACCATATCCCCGAGATTGACCCGCCTGACTTCATGTCCATTTTCACGAGCACCCGCCGCATAGCTATCGGCAAATTCACAACACATGCTTTCACTATCAGGATGACCGAGTAGCACGAGGACTTTTTTTGCCATGTTATTGTGCAAGGTTTTTTAATTCTGATTCATACCGTTTGACTACTTTCATTGTTGCATCCATCTGACTAGTGCCTTTTTTCATTTCCTCTTGCACTTCCCCACCAATTTTTTCAAACAACGCAGGATTTTTCTCGATCATGGTGAAAATTTTGTCCTGTTCAGCCTGTGGTACACCCTTCATCTGACTCGCGAGCATTTTTTTCATTAAAAAGTTTTTGATTGACATGATGATGTAACTAAATATGTATGTGTACAGTATACTATGAACTTTCTCGGTTTCAAAGATGTGCTACAATAAAAATATGAAATGGAAACTGCTCGTATGCATCATCTGTACTGTCGCTCTCGGACTCGTATGCACGATACGTTACTATAATCTCGACTGGAGAGAACTCGCTGACCTTTCATTCTATGCCGATCTGGCCAACCCATCCGTACGTATTGTCAAAATTCAAGAAGGGTTACGCAAGGAACAAATTGCTGATATTGTGGGAGACAAACTAGGTTGGGACGATGCAGAAAAAATAGAATTCATGTCTGCACGATTTGCATTAAACCAGAAAAATCCCGAGGGGTACTTTTTCCCCAAAAGCTATATGCTCGGGATAAACTCCACGCCCGATAGTGTGAGTACAAAAATGTTCCATGAGTTTGAAAAGCAAGTTAACACAATCCCAAAATCAAAAACTACAAAAGTTGTGAACCAGGAAACAGCTCTCAAAATTGCATCCATCATTCAACGTGAAGCGGGCAAGGGTGATATGAAACTCATTTCTGGCATTATTTGGAATCGAATTTTCAAAGGAATGAAACTCCAAATGGATGCAACCCTCCAGTATGCAAAAGGTAATGACGAGGACGGTTGGTGGCCACAAGTTGAATCAAGTGATAAAAAAATTGATTCGCCGTATAACACATATATGTATCCCTCTCTTCCACCCTCTCCTATTGCAAGTCCTGGTCTTGCGGCGATAGAGGCAGCATACAATCCACAGAAAACATCATGCCTGTTTTATCTTCATGATAAAAAAGGAGTAATACACTGTTCAGCAACATACGAAGGTCATTTGAAAAATATAGATACTTACTATTAATCTGATTTATTTATTTTTCTTGATTGCACGTGCGACAGCTGGAGCAACTTTTTTATTAAACGGATTTGGTATTATACACTCTGCAGATAATTCTTTTTTGGATACAAGATTTGCTATTGCAACCGCAGCGGACACTTTCATTGTATCTGTAATCATTCTCACTCGTGCATCGAGTGCTCCACGAAATATCCCAGGAAACGCAAGCACGTTGTTTATTTGATTTGGATAATCCGATCTGCCCGTACCAAATACTTTTATTTTTGTTTTCTTCATGTTCTCAAGACTAATCTCGGGATTTGGATTTGCCATTGCAAAAACAATCGGATCTGTGGCCATACCACCCACCCATTCTGGTTTCAAACTATCTGCAACAGATACTCCAATAAATACATCTGCGTCAACTAGTGCATCCCCGAGACTTCCCACAACTTTTTTCTTATTGCTTTTTATTGCGATCTCTTTTTTTAGGCTATTCAAATCCCCTCTTCCCGTTTCAATAATTCCACGACTGTCTACCATAATGAGATTTCCGGACGGAATTCCATACATACCGAGAAGATTGAATATTGCAATCCCTGCAGAGCCTGCGCCATTTATTACTACCTGGATTTTCTTGTGTTGCTTTTTTACAACTTTCAGTGCGTTGATAAGTGCGGCCAATACCACAATAGCTGTACCATGCTGGTCATCGTGCATGACCGGAATATCGAGTTCCTTTTTCAATCGTTCCTCTATTTCAAAACATCTCGGAGCTGAAATGTCTTCTAGATTTATTCCACCAAATCCAACTGAAATATATTTTATCGTACGGATTATTTCCTCTGTGTCCTGAGTAGCAAGACATATTGGATACGCATCAATCCCTGCAAACTCTTTGAATAATATCGCCTTACCTTCCATGACCGGCATCGCACCTTCGGGACCAATATTACCGAGACCGAGTACCGCCGATCCGTCGGTTATGACTGCAACTGAATTTGATTTGAGTGTGTACTCATACATTAGTTTCTTGTCTTTTGCGATTACCCTACTGACTTCTGCCACACCTGGAGTATATGCCACGGACAAATCCGCCTTATTTTTTATTTTTACTTTTGAATTAATCTCTAACTTTCCTTTCAGTTTTTTATGCAACGCAAGCGATTTTGTAAAATATGACATACGCGTATTATACCAGATTTGAATATGCTACAATATTTACACCACACACCGATGACAAAGCAACGTACTATTCGCCACACATTTTTGAGTTATCCTAAAACCTTAGGTGAGCGACTATATTCTATATTTCTCGGACCACTTTTGTTTATTATTGTTCTTTTTATTGTTCTCAAATTTTTTTCATTTACTCCAGGAAATATTGAAAATATAAATATTTCACGACTTATCCTTGCCTCACTGCATACTCTTTCTCGACTAATCTGTGCGTACGTCCTCGCACTTGTGTGTGCAGTTCCACTTGCACTTCTCGCAACTGCAAACAACACTACAGAAAAAATATTTCTTCCGATGTTTGATATTCTCGAATCTGTTCCTGTCCTTGCTTTTTTCCCAGTGCTTATTTTATTTTTTATTCGTATTAATTTTCTAAACGGAGCAGCAATTTTTATTATATTTTTGTCGATGCTCTGGAATATCGTCTTTACAATAGTAGGCGGACTCAAAATAATTCCAAAAGATATTATATATGCATCCAAAGTATTTGGTATTCGCGGATGGAAATATCTTTTTCAAGTACTCCTGCCAGCAATTTTCCCAGAAATAGTAACCGGTTCGATCCTCGCATTTGCACAAGGCTGGAACCTTATTATCATTGCCGAGGTAATCCATACATATATTCCAAATGCAACACAAAGTCAGGATTTATTTGGGATTGGTAGTATTCTGGTCAACGCATCCGCAAGTGGTCAGACAGACATGTTTCTCATCTGCATCGGTGTTATGATTGTAGTTATCGGTTGTATCAATTATTTTGTATGGCAAAAATTAATTCATTATGCAGAACGATTCAAATTTGAATAATCCGATTATCGTTTTTAATGCCGTCGGAAAAACATATCAAAAAAATGATCATGCATTAAATGATGTAAGTTTTAGTATTGCCTCCGGTGAATTCGTCTGCATTATTGGACCATCTGGCGAGGGCAAAAGCACAATTCTCAAATTAATTGCGGGATTAGAACACGAAACAACAGGCACAATTACTCGTCCAGATCATGTATCAATGGTGTTTCAAACTGTAGCATTGTTTCCTTGGCTCACTGTATATGACAACATTGCTATTGGTCTTCGTGCACAGAACATACCAGAACATATAGTACGCAAAACGATTGAAAAATATTTAGATTTGATGAAACTTACGTATTTTGTAAATCATCGTCCTGGTGATCTCTCTGGTGGACAAAAACAGCGGGTAGGTATTGCACGAGCTCTCGCACTTGACCCAGAGGTACTCCTTCTTGATGAGCCTTTTTCAGCACTTGATCCAAAAACAACAGCAGAACTCCACGATGATATTATTGGGATATGGAAGGAAACAAAAAAGACGATGCTCATGGTATCACACCAGATCGAGGAAGCTGTTTCTCTTGCAGAGCGAATTATTCTCATTAAAAAATATACTGTTGACCAAATATTTTCCGTTGATCTGCCATACCCACGCAGAGAGCAAGAAAATCAATTTATGCAAAAAGTCGGCAAAGTCAGAAAAGAGTTTTTTAAGTAGTGTGCAATACAAATCTATATAACTTTTTTGACCATATGGGTCCAGCAGAATTGATACCAATTCGAGGAGTTCTAAGAATTTTTATTTTCTTTTGAGAATCACTAGTTTGGATATTCTCTTCTATCCACAATCCACTTTTTTTACCAAGCGTTTTTCACCATATGCACATTTACTATACATACCTACACTATCTGCAAAATATTAAATTTGAAAAATGGTTGTTTTGTGTATTTTTCCAACTCCAAAAATTCAGCGTCAGTGACTTTTAAAGATATATTTATAGCTAATTCCTTACTTTCAATTTCATACTGATGATTATCTTGAAGATAAATCATGATTGACGTTGATAATTCAGTATTGGTAGTAGATCTAATTTTTTGCATACTACCCATCCGCAAACCATTCAGATCTGCTACATCACCATCGTTTAATAATTCAACCTCAATTTCAAGAGTTTTATATAAATTATTAATATCCCATTCAATGCCATTTTTTTTATACGCATCAAATGTTCCAGATAAAGCAATTTGCCCACCATAATATTGAAATGCCTCATCCTGGGCCACAATATCATATCGCCCACCTTTTTCGGAGATTTCATCAGAAGCTGATCTTGTAAGTTGTGTTATTTTAAATTTTTTTGAAAATTTCATATATTGAATATTATATATAGCAAACGCAGTAAGTATAGCCAATATAGAACAAAAAGAAAAGATGGGGTGTTTCCTACTTTTTAATGTAGACCTATTTGATATTCGTATAGCTTCCTGTACACACCAGCCTCAATTTTAATTAATTCTGTATGTGACCCATTTTCAACAATTCTCCCTTTTTCAAAAACCAAAATTCTATCCGCTTTTCGTACTGTAGATAATCTATGAGCAATAATAAATGTGGTCCGTCCTTTCATTAATTTTTCGAGCGATTCAGTAACTATCTGTTCAGTTCGTGCATCGAGTGCGCTCGTTGGCTCGTCCAAAATCAGAATGGCAGGATTACGAAGGATTGCACGAGCGATTGAAACTCTCTGTTTCTGACCTACAGACAATTTAACCCCACGCTCACCCACAATAGTCTCATATTTATTTGGCATACTCTCAATAAACTCTTCCATATGTGCTTCTTTTGCGACTCGCTTTACATCAGTATCAGAAGCACCGAACGATCCATATTCAATATTTACTTTGATGGTATCGTTAAATAACGCAACCTCCTGCGGAACGATAGCAATGTGTTGTCTCAGAAAAGTCAGGTCGAGTTTGCGAGTATCAACACCGTCTATAGTCACACTCCCCTCCGTTGGAAAATAATATCCAGAAATAAGTGAGATAGCAGTACTTTTCCCGACACCAGATTCACCGACTACTGCCACGACTTCACCCGGATGAACATTTATACTAATATCAGAAAGTATATTTTGCCCATCTGGAGTATACCTAAAATTCACATGATCGAAAACAATATTTCCAGAGATTGTATCTACTGTAACCATATCATGTGGTTTATAGATTTCCGGTTTTGTATCAAATATTTCTTCCAAATTTGATGCAGCAATAATACCATTTCGAATCGTTTGCCAACTCGATCCTAAAGCCACAAACGGACCAAAAAACATCATTGCATACCCATTGAGTGCGACCAGCTGACCGACAGTGATTATACCCTTTGTAACCAGCGACACAGAAATAGCAAATATTGCCAGTTGCGTGAGAAACACAACTGTTCGCTGAAAAAACGCCACACTACTCCATGTCATCTCAAGCTTTTTCCACAATGCAAGTGCGGTCCCAAGAAATGATTTGTCGACTTTCTCTGACTCATGTTCTTCTGACGCCGCCTGTTTAACACTCTCGATTTGTTGTACAGATGACGCAGCATCTTCCCAACTATCATTCCATGCTTTGTGTCCCAGACTATCAATCTGTGCAATGGGATGCAAAATATAGACAAGCAAAATTACATACAGCAACACCCCTACAATAAGTACACTTGCGAGAATAGTGTTAATACTTGCCGCCAGAACAATTCCAATTATTATACTGAGAAGCTGAGGAGCAATAGTGACAAAAGTCTCAAATATAGACTGGATTCTCCAACTTGCTTGAGAAATTTTATTCATTTCACCATTTATATGTCCATTTTTGTGATATCCAAGCGGGAGTTTAAACATGTGTTTAAAGCCATTTGACTGAATATTAAATTGGAGAGTAATACCTACTTTTCTCCGAATTCGATCGTTTATCCAATCAACATTGTTTGCAATGAACTGTGCCACAATCCATAACACAAGTAAAAATGCCCAGGGTGAGAGTGTCCAGATTTGTGCGACATTTTTATGTTCGGCAACACCGATCAGGGCATCAAAGAATTTTCCAGTCACATACGGGACCGATCCATTTGCCAGTGCAGAAATCATTCCTAAAATAAAAATCACTACAAGTTTTCCCTTGAATGGTTGCAAGTGTCTCCAGATAGCAGAGAGTCCTTTTCGTGTTTGCGAGTGTGTAGCAGTAATGGTTTCAGGGGTCATATAGTTAATATTTGACCACACTATAGCATAGTTTAATAAAATTTTTTCTTAAAAGTACAAATATACGCAATGTCACCAACTTTTATATGATCTGTTAATTCAAGTCCTGCTTGTGCACCCAGTTCTGTGAGTTGTTCGAGGGATGATTGCTCGGAAGTGATGTTTCCTTCAAAATAGAAAGTCGCACCCTCAATTCTGTTAATAGGAACACCTACTTGTTTATACACTTTCATCCGTTCGTCAAATGCTGTCTCTGCAAATGTGCTCAAAATTAGTTTTCCATCTTTTTTCAAAACACGAGCACTTTCTTTTATACCTGGCACTTTGTTTTCTTCAAGGTTTGGTAAAATCATCAGAAAAGTAACTGCATCAAATGTTTCATCTGTGAAAGGCAATTCTGTGGCAGATGCATATACAACCTGAACTGTATCTATACCAGCAAATCGTTTTTTAGTATCTTCTACAGCTTTTGGGTCCATATCAATTCCGCACACGTTTGGTGTATTCTCAAGTATTGATTGCATATTTCGTCCTTCACCACATCCAATATCAAGCACAAAAGCATCATGTGAGATATTCTCTCTTATATATTGTTTTTCAGCCTGAAAAAGTTCGTGATATGCAGGAGTAGGTGCCTCAAGAACTTTTTCCCAGTACCCAATATTAGTACCTTCTCCACATGGTTGTATCTCTAAATTTTCCATATTCTTATTCCAACGGACGACAATAAATCTCTAGTCGATAGCTATTCGGGTCATCGAACCAGATAAACTCTTTATTGTCGTATTTATCTACGAGTATTCCGCTATTTTTTATTTCTGTGTCATTCAAAGTTTTTTCAAACTCTTCTAATTCATCTTTATTTTTTACTCCAAATGCAAGATGATTGAGACTAGATTTATCCTTATTTGATCTCTCAAAATCTCCGTACGGTAATCCAAAGAAAATTTTAGTATCTCCAATCTTGTATACAACCTGCTCTATATCTTGATGCTCTGGTGTACCAAGAAAATTACTATAGAAATGTTGTGTTTCTTCAATATTTTTAACTATGATAACAATGTGGTCAATGTATTTTAGTTGCATATTATCTAACTTGATATGTTTCCAAATCTACTCGATTAAAGTCTATAAGTTGTTTTGATTCAAGGTCATACTGACAGTCTTCATATGGATTTTCTGACCAACTTAGTTTAAAAGGATTTAATTGATGTATGTAGACTTCACTTTTTAATGGTCTACCTGGATAACACCAGAGTATCCATTTCTGATTATTTTCAATATATTCGTTAGGAAGTTTTATCTGATTCTTGCTCAAGAGATACATCATGAGTACCTCCTCAAGAAAGAAATTGACTTGGTTATCTTCCATATCTCTCCCAAAGACATCACAGTCGTCTTTAAGATATTTTTGAAATTTTTCATCTTCTGCATAGATTTTTTTTAATTGATTAAACAAGTGGTTAAAATCTTTTGTTCCAACATATAACTGATTCCAAACCATATAGTTGAATCCGTGTTGTATCTGAAATTCCACATGGCTTTTTTCAATAAGCCTCTGAACACTGTTTCTATGGTTTATAACCTGATTCATAAACGAATGTTTCAGTTCTGGAGCGGGTTTATCACTATAGAGATAGAGAAAATCGCTATATATAAAATTTAATCCAACCAAGGGTTTACTGATCTTCTCCGTTGCCACATGTCGAATGTCCTCCATACAATGTTCAGCACTTTGTCTATTATCTAGTTTATTCATCGAAAGCCCAAATAATAATAGTCCTTTTTCAGAGGGTAATTTATTTATATCGAAGAATTTATTTTGTTCTAAATTGTTCATGCATTTATTATTAACTAATCCACTCCTTTTTATCAATTCCTGATTGCATAATAATACCCCTCATCGTACGTGGTTTTATAGATTTATTTCCATGAAACGGGATACATACCTGACGATAAACACTTTTTACATGTCCAACATAATAATAATGACTACCGTGTACATAATTAAGCACAAAATTTCTTTCCTTGAGGAAACTTTCAACATCTCTGAAGGTCCAATTTAATAAACCTCTTGTCATAAAAAATTAGGCTTGAGCAACTCCAAACATATTTACTTCAAATGGTGACTTGATCTTTTTTGGAGAGTTGAGGACTTTCCAAAGGTTTTCATATTCTGGATCCGTTTTTTGATTGAGTGGAGAGACGCGGGCACCCTTTATTTTATTGCATGATAAAACATAGCCATGTACAGCCTGAAGAAGATTAAAGAACGCGATTTTTGGATCATCACTTGATTCAACAATATTAAACTCCAAAGCGACAGCATACCATGTGTCCCCATCACGAAAAACAATATGTCTAAATTTACCTTTTTGTGGAGTATTCATGGTGGACCCTACAGGACTCGAACCTGCCACCCCATCATTGCAAATGATGTGCTCTACCAGATGAGCTAAGGGCCCAAATATATGCCAAATATATGGGAGCGAGACCATATATCCCGCAAAACATATTCTATATTTATTTTCGCTCTAGCGCAAGACCTAGAATGTGGTGCAAAAATTCCTGAAATTTAATCCCCACAGCCTCGAGACTTTTAGGTAGGAGCGACTCACTGGTCAGTCCTGGGAGAGTGTTGACCTCGAGAAAGTAAATCCCCCGACGAGGAGTAACGATAAAATCTGATCGCGAGTAGCCGTCGAGACTCAGTATGCTGTGAACCTCTGACGATATGCGTTCTATTTCCTTTTTTTCGGCAATACTAAAATTTCCTGGACAGATTTCCCTGCTCTGTCCGCTATATTTTGCATCATAATCGAAAAATTGATTGGGTTCGTCGCTTTTTTTGGGCGGTATGATTTCGACCACTGGCAATGCGTACACGTTTTGACCACGCATATTGTTTACGACCCCACATGTTGCTTCCCTTCCCTTTATATATTCCTCTACGAGCACATCATTTTCGCTTTGCAAAATTGTCTCGATTGCGTCTACTAATTCTTCTTTGGTATGTGCAATCGTGATACCGACAGACGATCCGCCAGTAACAGGTTTTATAATAACCGGCATAGGCAAGAGACTAAACACGTTTCGAATACTAGTTGGTACATTATCCGTAGTACGAACGAGAACAGAAAGCGGAGTTTTAATACCCGCCTGTGTAATACATTCTTTGGTCATGAACTTATTCATACTGATCGCCGATGAAAGTTTGCCCGAGCCAGAGTATGGGATTCCGTAGTGATCAAAAATTTCCTGGATACGACCATCCTCGCCATATGTGCCGTGGAGAGCATTGAATACAACGTCTACGTGTTTCAAAATCCTATCTGGAGTTTTAGGAACGCCTCGCATATGCCACGTGCCATCACGAGAAATAAAAATATCAATTGGGCGATGTGTGACCGAAAGTTCCTTGAGTACATTGCTACCTGTTTTGAGAGAGACATCATACTCCGGAGAAGGCCCTCCGCGTACTACCCCAATGCGTAGAGATGATGGAAGTGTGAAATACATATATATAGTATACATGTAGGAGGTGGTTTGGTGCAAAATAATTAGTGAAATAAAAAAAAGCGCCCACCCCGGTGAAGGAGTGGGCAAACCAAGGAGAAGAAAATGGTAAGTTCGATCGGATCAGGGCTCGCGGGAGCCATGTCTACCATAAGCATATACCTGTCTATCTAGAATGCAAGTAGAGTATAACGCATAAGCACCCAGACAGGTGTCTAGGTGCTCGAAGGAAAATGTGATGGACCAACAGTCCAAAAAATGAAACTGAGGGTCCCAATGGCTGATTCCTGCAGGAATCGGTCGCAGATGAGAGGTCGTGTGTATTGGATAAACCAAACAGGAAACCTCTCTCGCAGAAATAAAACAAAAGAACATCGCGTGGGTAAATTTTGCCCACGAGTTTTGAGTATATAAAAAGTTTCTGTTTGGTGCAACTACTTTTTTGTGGAAAAGTGATGTGAAATTATCGTATTTTTCTACGAAGTTTCTTGTGATATCCTATCGCAAATCTGTGAGCCTCGGAGTTTGAAAGTAAAATCTCACGTTCGTACACCAGCCATTTTTTATTACCCAAAATCTCTCGCGGACGATGTCTCTCGTCTTTAACTATCGACACTACTGGAATATCTGCGTGACTCTGACGCAAAACTTTTTCTATCGCATTTTTCTGTGCACTGCCACCATCCACAGCAATCAAACTCGGTAGTGGCCATTCTATATGAGTCAACCTACGCGAAAGAATTTCGGAAAGTGCCTTGGTGTCATTTACTCCTGGATTATCTTTAATTTTAAACTTTCGATAATCAGATTTTTTTATTTCACCATCCTCGACAACTGTCATCACCCCCACCACATTTGTTCCCGAGAGGTGTGCGATATCGTAACTCTCAATACGAAATACGCCCTGTTTCAATTCATTATCAGCAGCTATGAATAAATCTTTTTTTATTAAAGAAATATCCTGAATGTGTGTCAATGCAAATAACGTTCTTTTTATTTTTTGAGCATCTTCAAATCTCTTTCCTTTTGCGAGATGATTCATTTCTTTTGTGAGATTTTTAATAAGTATCCCCTTTTTACCCTCAAAAAATAAAACAATATTTTTGATTTGCTGTGAATATTCTTCCTTGCTAATTTTCCCTGTACATACTCCAGGACAAAGTCCTATCTGACTATTGAAGCATGGCTTTCCTTGCATTGGTTCACATTTATCTCGATACGGAAAAAGCTTACGTATAATTTTTAACGCTTCTTTGAGTTGACTTCCGTTTGGAAAAGGACCAAAGGATTGTTTAATTCTCACTTCACTCATTGGAACTTTTTGAATTTCATTCTCCCATGCCTTACCTTTTTGGAGTGGCGATGTCTCACCTGCATGCAAAAGTTCCCTTCCTCGGATCACTAATATTCGTGGGAAATCCTCATCAGTAATTACCACAAAATTAAAACTTTTATTATCTTTCTCTTTAATATTAGCTATTGGCTGATGTTTTTTTATGAGGTATGCCTCGAGTATGAGCGCCTCGAGTACAGAGTCAGTTTGTTCAAATGTAATATCATCAAACTCTGAAAGCATTTTAACAATAAGTGGCCCGCGAGTAGTGGCAATGTCTGACGCAAAATAGCTTCGTACACGATCACAGAGTGACGTCGCCTTGCCTATGTAGAGAATCTCACTTCCCTCTCTCCCTTTTTCTCCTTTTCCACGTCGAAAGAAATACACACCTGGTGCATCCGGAAATTGTTTTATTTTGTCGAGAGCTTCTTGACGAGTCATGGTAAGTATGATATCAAATAGTGAGGAGAAAGTACATATGAACAACACGATACAGGAAGTACAGCAAGCTGCTCTGAAATTGAAAGGGCTTCAGGCTGAGAACCGCCTTTATAAGGCAGGTAAGCCGAAAGAATTGACCACCCTTGCTTACGCTCTCATAGGCATGCTGGCGGGAAACTTCGCTTGCTACGGGAGTGTGGGAAATGAATCCAGCCGCTCCGAAATCGAAGAATTCATTGCTGAGGCAGTCGAATTCGCCGGGACTTTCGAGGACAAATCCACACCACTTTCCAGCATAACTTTGAGTATGTTAGAAGAGATATTCGTGGACGCGATGACTGCCAACCCCTCGATTCCAAAGATCAGGATAACCGAACCAACCTTGCGAGCCTTACACACACTCGGGGTGAAACTCATTAATGTTCCAACTATGGCAGCACATCATTTGACAGAGGCGAAAATCGGCGGAGTTACGCTTCAATGTAAGAGCTCGAAGCCTTTAAAGTTCTGACGCGAACCTTCCCATGCCACGGCGTCTCAGCGCGCCGTGGCATTTTCCTTTTCCATCACAATATTTCGAGATTAAAAATCTCCCTACACACATGCTTTTATGGCGCATCACGGACTGCATGAAGACAGGAGTGCGAGGAAAATTTTCAGCAGAAAATTATTCCGGCGACAGAAAAGTATGTGTGTAGGGAGATTTCAACCTACCCCTTCCTATACGCTTTATACTGTTTCAGCGCCCGCTTCAAATACTTTCCCGTATACGACTTCTCACTATTTGCAACCTCCTCCGGAGTTCCCTTTGCGACGAGCTGTCCACCACCGCTCCCACCCTCTGGACCAATATCCAAAATATAATCAGTGGATTTGATCATGTCCATGTTGTGTTCAATAACGAGCACTGTATTTCCTTTATTCACCAATTTCTGCAAAATCTCAATCAGTTTTTTCACATCTTCGTAGTGAAGTCCGATCGTCGGTTCATCAAGAAGATAAATTGTTTTCTGTAAATGCGGACGATACAACTCTGACGAAATTTTGACACGCTGCGCCTCACCACCAGAAAGTGTCGTTGCAGACTGACCAAGCTCGAGATAGCCGAGACCGACGTCATCAAGACATTTGAGGCGGTCGTAAATAGCAGGAATGTCTTCAAAAAATGTGAGCGCCTCCTCCACTGTCATTTTGAGCACATCATAAATATTTTTCTTTTTGTATGTGACCTCGAGAGTCTCTTTCATAAACCGCTTGCCCTTGCACACGTCACACGGCACATACACCGTCGGCAAAAAGTGCATTTCAACTTCGATCATGCCATTTCCCTGACACGTCTCACATCGTCCACCCTTTACGTTGAATGAAAATCGATTTGCCTTCCATCCACGTGCACGAGCCTCGACAGACTCTGCAAATAGGTCACGAATAAAACTCCACGACCCTGTGTATGTTGCGGGATTCGATCGCGGTGTGCGTCCGATCGGAGACTGGTCAATGAGTATTGCACGACCGAGATACTCTGTGCCAGTAAATGTTTTACAGTTATAGATTTCTGCACTGCGATATTTGCGTTCAAAACGTGCCTGAAGGTTTCGGTGCAAAATCTCGTACACAAATGACGACTTGCCTGAGCCAGACACACCAGTCACTGCTACAAATTTACCGAGCGGTATGTCTACGTTTAGGTTTTTAATATTAAAGATTTTGCCTCCGCGTATTTGCAGGCTTCCCTTTTCACCCTCACGACGGTTTTCAGGCAACTCTACTATTTTGTCCCCACGCAAATAGTCGAGCGTGAGAGACTCGGATGTATTTTTCTTGGCTGTAAGTAACTCATCGAGATACCCAGAAACAACCACATGTCCACCGTGAACACCGGCGCCTGGACCAATATCAACAATATAGTCTGATGCAAATATTGTGTCCTCATCGTGTTCTACTACAATAATAGTATTGCCGAGATTTTTTAAATCAATAAGTGTTTGGATGAGACGATCATTGTCACGTGAATGGAGTCCAATCGTCGGCTCGTCGAGTACATAGAGTGCTCCTACCAGTCCCGATCCGAGCTGACTTGCGAGACGAATACGCTGAGCCTCCCCACCCGAGAGCGTGTGGGCACGACGGTTGAGCGACAAATATTCGATTCCTACGTTTATCATAAATTTGAGTCTCGCTTCGATTTCCCGCATGACTACTTTTGAAATATTGATTTCTCGTTCTGTCAGTTTCAAATTCATAGCAAAATCGTACGCGTCTTTTATAGACATCGCTGTAAACTCTACTATATTTTGCCCACCGATTGTTACATGAAGTGCCTCCTCGCGTAGTCGTGCGCCGTGACATTTTGGACATGGTTCCTTGCCGAAAAAGTGACGAGTACCCAAACCATTACATTCGGGACACGCACCATATGGCGAGTTAAATGAAAACAATCGAGGCTCTACCTCGGGATATGAATAGCCGTCCTTTGGACATGAAAGTTTTGAAGACATAAAAAATTCTTCGGGAACATATCCTTTTACAGATTCCTGTGCCATATCACGAACAAGTATTTTAACTTGTCCGTCGGATTCCAAAAGCGCCTTTTCTAGATCCTCCGACAGTCTCTCCTCTGCACTTTTACTATCTGTACCAAAATCGAGAAGTGAAATACTATCCACGAGCACGTCTATCGTGTGTCGTTTTGTTTTTGTCAGTACTATCTGCTCTCGGAGAGATTTTCGCACACCATCTACAAGTACATGCGAGTAGCCTTTGCCGAGTAGATCGTAGAGGAGCTGGTAGTATTCACCTTTTCGTCCTTTTACTACTGGTGCAAAAATCTCGACGTAAATAGGAAATGGGATTACCTTGCTTAATTTTTTGTACTCGACTTGCTTGATAGCGATTTTTTCAAGCACAAAATTTTTAATTTCTTCATTTGAAAGTTTTTTGATTTCATCTCCACAGATGAGGCAGTGTGGATGCCCAATACGCGAATACATGATACGCATGTAGTCATAGATTTCTGTAATCGTTGCGACAGTTGAGCGTGGGTTGTTTGAACGTGATTTCTGATCGATTGAAATAGCTGGTGAGAGCCCAGATATTTCGTCCACATCCGGTTTTTGCATTTGACGGAGAAACTGTCGTGCATACGATGACAGTGACTCGACATATCGTCGCTGCCCCTCTGCAAAAATCGTATCAAATGCAAGTGATGACTTGCCTGACCCAGACAGACCAGTAAAAACCACCATTTTATTTCGTGGTATTTCAACAGTAATATTTTTGAGATTGTGAGTCCTAGCGCCTTTTACGACAATCTGCTCCTGGGAATTTATAGTCTTTTTTGGTGTCATTTTCTTGCTTTATTATACACAGACTACCCCTGAGATCACTCTTAGGGGTTAACTATGAATGAATATGATAGCATGTATTATAAATTTGTATATAATCCTTTACGCTAACAAATCTTTTGCGTTCTTGGGATTTTTTGACTTCTCAACTTTCGGCACAATATTCATTTTTTCAAGCTCTACAATCTCATCTCGCAGGAGTGCTGCTGTTTCAAAGTCGAGGATTTTAACAGCACCATCCATTTGTTTTTCTTTCTGCACAATCAACTTTTTCAACTTCTTTGGATCTTTTTTCAGTATATTCTTGTCTATTGCCAGGAGTTCATCCACCGCCTTGCCATGTTCACTGCGTAACTGATCCGTAATATCCTGAATTTTCTTTATAATTGTTTTTGGAGTGATCCCGTGTTTTGTATTGTACTCCACTTGTATTGCTCGTCTGCGACTTGTCTCCTCTATCGCCCGTTGCATTGAACCCGTCATGCGATCTGCATACAAAATCACTCGGCCATCCACGTTGCGCGCGGCACGTCCTATGATCTGAATGAGAGATGTGTCGGAACGCAAAAATCCTTCTTTGTCTGCGTCGAGAATTCCGATGAGTGTCACCTCGGGCAAGTCGAGCCCCTCTCGCAGAAGATTCACACCGACGAGTACATCAAACTCGCCACGACGTAGCGAAGTCAAAATTTCAATACGCTGTATAGTTTTAATATCACTGTGCAGATACTCTGCACGAATTCCCTTTTCCTTTAGGTATTCACTCAAATCCTCTGCCATCTTTTTGGTCAGTGTCGTTGCAATCACACGTCCGCCTTTTTTGACAGCCTTTTCTGTTTCAATAATAAAATCTGTAATCTGTCCAGGAAATTTGCCTTTCTCGACGATTGGCCGCACCTCTACCACAGGATCAATAAGGCCAGTTGGACGAATAATCTGCTCAACTATTTGTTCACTGTGTTCACCCTCATACACACCTGGTGTTGCAGATGTGTAAATAACTTGCCCCACTCGTTCTTCAAATTCTTCGAATTTCAGCGGTCTGTTGTCCTTGCTACTTGGCAGTCTAAATCCAAAATCAACAAGGGATTGTTTACGTGACGCATCTCCTGCATACATTGCGCCGATCTGTGATACTGCCACATGCGACTCGTCGATAACCGTCAGAAAATCTGGGTTGCCGTCTGCCTTGTGGGGAAAATACGAAAGCAGTGTATCTGGTGCCTCGCCCGCGAGTTTACCAGAAAAATGTCGTGAGTAGTTCTCGATACCATTGCAGTACCCCATCTCGCGAATGAGTGCGAGGTCGTATGTTGTGCGACGTTTGAGACGCTCTGCCTCGAGAAGTTTTCCATCGCTATCTAGTTCCTTGAGTCTCGCAGTTAGTTCTGCTTTTATTGTTTCAAACGCTCTCTCACTCTGAGCTTTGGTAGATATAAAATGCTTTGCCGGAAAGAGAAAAAAGACTTCAACGTTTTTTATTATCGCTCGCGTGATTGCATCAATAACCAAAACTTCTTTTATTTTGTCACCATCGATTTCGATACGATAAATGACTTTCTCTGAAATCGGCATGATCTCGAGCATGTTTCCAATGGCACGAAACTGTCCCGGCGAAAGGTCTGCAGTGGTACGTTCAAAATGAATATCAATAAGTCGTCGAATGAAATCTGCGCGAGAAATTTTCTCACCCACTGCAACTTTTAAATTCACTTTTTCATACTCAACTGGTGAGCCAAGACCGTAGATACATGAAACAGATGCAACAATAATAACGTCTCGACGTGTGAGAAGTGCCTGTGTGGATGCATGACGCAAACGATCAATCTCTTCGTTGATCATTGCCTCCTTTTCTATATATGTATCAGAGACTGGCATGTACGCCTCTGGCTGGTAGTAGTCGTAGTAGGAGACAAAATAATGGACCTCGTTGTTCGGAAAAAACTCTCTGTACTCCTGAGCGAGCTGTGCAGCAAGAGTTTTGTTGTGTGCAATGACGAGTGTTGGCTTCTGAACTTCCTGAATTACATTTGCAATCGTAAATGTTTTACCAGATCCTGTCACGCCAAGGAGAGTCTGATGTTTCAGACCATTTTTTACACCATCTACAAGTTTCTCGATGGCCTGTGGCTGGTCACCTGCAGGCTCAAAATCCCGCTTGATCTCAAATTTCATGCGGTGATTATACGTTGAAAAGGAAGTTTGGGCAATCTTTTTTATACAAAAAAAGAGCCAAGGCTCGATTTTAAAATAAAAACAAAATGAATTAAACGGGAGGGTTACACAGCAGCGCACTAGTATCCCCCTCCCGCGGCAGGATAGTTACCACCTCCCTTCTCCAAGAACAGGTTCTTATTTAAGATACCATATCTAAAATGTAAGTACAACAGCTACCCCCACTTAACTATTATAATATTTGCCCAGAAAATCTTTTTTGTATTCATCGAATTCCCCACTCATTATTGTTTTTCGCATCCTATCTACCATATGAATAATAAAATGTAGGTTGTGTATGGACGCGAGAGTTGCTGCAAGCATTTCCTTGGCACGAAATAAATGTGCAACATAGCTGCGACTATAGTTCTGACATGTGTAGCATGAACACTCACTGTCTAGTGGCGACAAATCATCGCGATACTCTGCATTCGTTATGTTGATCCTGCCACGAGTCGTGTACACATTTCCATTGCGCGCAATACGAGTTGACGAAACACAGTCAAACAAATCGCATCCATTTTCCACAGCACCAAACAGATCCACCGGTTCGCCAATACCAAGTAAGTGTCGTGGTTTCTCGCGAGGCAATATACTGTTGCACCACTCGACAGCCTTACCCATATCCTCCTTTTCAAATGATCCACCAATTCCAAATCCATCAAACTCCCGTCCGTTTACCGAACAGTCCGCGAGAAACTGTGCGGACTCTTTGCGTAATGTTTCATCTCGTCCACCCTGCACAATACCAAACAGTGCCTGTGTTTCTGCATTATCTTTCGACACATGATATTCCAAACTGCGTTTGGCCCAACGATGTGTCCGCTCAAGCGCCTCCTTTTGGTAATGCAGTGACTCATGTGGGGATGTGCATTCATCAAATGCAAAAATCATATCCGCCCCCAAATTATGCTGAATCTCAATTGATTTTTCGGGAGTAAAATAATGTGCAGAGCCGTCTGTGTGCGAACGAAATGTTACACCGTTGGGATCTATGTGTGCAATTTTTGGTAGTCCCTCTCCATCATTTCTGTCGGCAAGCATCAGCTCATCTGTTTTCAGTGCATTCGAAATTTTACCCATACCTTTGTTTCCATATGCCGAACCGAGAGAAAATACCTGAAACCCACCAGAGTCTGTCATGGTCGGTCCCTTCCAATTCATTGCTTTGTGCAATCCTCCCATATTTTTAATTCGCTCATCACCTGGCTCCAGATACAAATGATATGTGTTTGCGAGCACCACCTGTGCACCCGCATCGCGGACCTGTTCTGGCGTGAGAGCTTTGACGGTTGCTTTGGTTCCCACTGTGACAAACGCCGGAGTTTGAATGTCACCATGTGGAGTCGAGATGGTTCCAGTACGTCCAAGCTTGCCCGAAAGTTCGGTGTGTATCGTAAATGAGAAATTCTTTTTCATTTGGCTCAGCATAGCACATTCGACTTGAATTTAAAAAATCTTAAAATCTAGATGGAATTCAAGACAAAATTAAAAAAATAACCCGAGGTGTACTAAATGTACATTGAGGGTTATTTTTTTAATTTTAACGCAGAAATCCGCTAAATTTGGAGATTTTTATTTTTCTACCTTTAGAAGCTGTACCTCAAAAATAAGTGTTGATCCTCCTGGTATCGGTCCGTAGTCGCTCATACCATATCCCATTTCTGGTGGCACAGAGAGTACTCGTGTACCTCCCACCTTCATACCCACAATTCCTTTGTCCCACCCCTCGATCACTTGACCACCACCGAGCGTGAACTTGAGAGGTTCACCTCGAGCAACTGAACTATCAAATACTTTGCCATCTACAAAATGTCCGACGTAGTGAACTGTTACGATACTTCCAACTGTGGCTTCATCACCTGTCCCTACTACCCTATCCTGAATTAACAGATTTCCGATTGCACTCGTGTTCATTGATGTTTGTTGTGTGTTATTTGGACTAAATATAGAAAGTAAACCAGAACCAAAAATAAAAAAACCTGCAATTGCACAGAGTGATACTACAACTGCGATCCACTCATTTTTATCTAATTTTTTCATACATATAGTATATGATGTGTAGAGAAGAATGTAAATAAAAATTCTGCAAGTTTCTAGAATAAAAGTATGGTATAGTATCTATTCATGAAAAAGCCACAAAAAGTCAAAGTTGCCCCTGCACCACCTACAAATACATACCCAATGCGGATCAATAAATACCTTGCTCACAAGGGTATCGCAACACGTACTGGTGTAGACGAGCTAATCAAATCGCACAAAATCCTCATAAATGGAAAAGTTGCTGTGCTCGGTGACAAAGTCGCGGAGACAGACAACGTAGAAGTACGTGGCACACACACCAAAAAGAAATATGTGTACTATGCGTACAACAAACCACAAGGTATTGTGAGTACAAATCCCCAAGGTGATGAAAAAGGTATTTTGGAAAATGTGAAATTACCGGTCAAAGTTTTCCCTGTCGGACGATTGGACAAGGAGTCACATGGTCTTATGATACTTACAAATGACGGTCGTGTTACAGACAGACTTCTCAATCCTATTTACAAGCACGAAAAAGAGTACATCGTCGAGGTGGATCGCAAATATACTCCAGGATTTATGAAACATATGCAAGAAGGTGTTGAACTTTCAGATGGTATTACTAAACCTGCTGTATTTGAGAAAATTGATGAAACAACATTTAGCATTATTTTGACCGAAGGTCGCAATCGTCAACTACGACGTATGACAGAAAAACTTGGCTATACGATACGTGACTTGCAACGTATCCGTGTACAAAATATTGAGCTCAAAACTGCACCGATTAATTCCTGTCGAGAAATCACCGGCACTGAGCGAGAGAAATTTTTGGAAGGTATTGGTTTAACTGCGTAATTTTATTTTTTTATTATTCGAGATACAATATATTTATTATGGACAGACCACACAAACACGAAAATCAGCCAAAACCACTTACCAAACAAGAAATTCACGATGCAACCGTGGCTCGAGTTTCAGCAATAGACAAGGAATTCAACGATGGCTTTAATTTTATGAAGCATTACCCTCGCTCTGTCAGCATTTTTGGAGGAGTGCGTATTGCTGAATCCGACCCCTACTACGCAATGGCACGATCGCTGGGTAGTCGTATAGTCAACGAACTCAACTACTCCGTATTTACCGGTGGCGGACCAGGTATTATGGAAGCAGCAAACCGAGGAGCGTTTGAGGCGGGCGGACAGTCACTTGGACTTACGATCGAACTTCCCTTTGAACAGCAGTCAAATCAGTATCTCACCAAGTTTCTTGATTTCTATTATTTCTTTAGCCGAAAAGTCTGTTTGCATTTCAGTGGCGAGGCATACGTATTTTTCCCAGGCGGGTTTGGAACGTTTGATGAATTTTTTGAAATTCTCACACTCGTTCAAACTGGTAAAATCGAGAAAGTTCCAATCATCCTTTTTGGTTCAGAATATTGGAATAAAGTTGATAACCTTATAAAAGAAATTTTACTTTCGCGAAATGCTATTGATCCCACAGATGTCCATCTCTATAAAATTACAGATAACGAAGATGAGGTTATCGAGATAATCCGCAACGCACCAGTTCGCAATGGTCTCAAATTTGAACACGACGCGATTTACGGTCACCACCGTGTTGAGGATGCAAAGGAATAAATCCACGCTCTACTCCCCTTTTTGAATTTCTTTTTTGATTTCCTTAAATTCGTTTTCTATTTCTGAGAGTCGCTCACGAGATGCCTTGATCAGAGTCGCGCCTTCCTTTACATATTCGAGTCCTTTTTCCACATCGAGTTCTGATTGCGATTCGAACCACGACACTATCTGAGATAGTTTTTTCAGAGTTTCATTTAAATTTGTTCCGTCCGTTGTTTTTTTTGTCATTGCGTTTGTATAGTTTTGTTAGAGCACTTTAGAAACTATTATACCGTCTGACACCAGAATATCAACTTCGGTCCCGTGTGGAGCATCAGCGATTTTCCGTATGACCTTTCCACCACTCTGTACAATACTGTACCCTCGTGCTAGTTGTCTCTCGGGACTAGACATTTCGAGAGATTTTGCTGATTGTGACAAGACATCTCGAACACGCGAAGTAATCCCCTCGAAACCACGTACAATTTCCTTTTCATTCCTCTGTATAGAATCCGAAATTCTGGCAATCTGAGTTTCAATACGTACGAGTGCATGCAGGAGAGTCGTCTCCGCACGTTGAAATGTTTCAAACAACGCGACAAATCGTTTCTCGATTGAAATTTGGGAATTTTCTAAAATATATTGTGAGTCGCGTAATCCAGCCTGAAACTGTGACATAATTTTCTCCTCTGCGAGATGCACAGTCGCAAGAGCACTCATCCACGTCGAGTTAAGAAGTCCGGCAACAGCAGTCGGAGTCGAAACATTTTTGTCGGACACAAGTGATACGAGCGAAACATCTTTATCGTGACCAATGCCTGTAAGAACTGGTACAGGAAAATCAGCAACTGCCCGTACCAACATTTCATTGTTGAACGCCATAAATGATTCGAGTGACCCTCCACCCCGCATGATAACGAGCACATCAATATCTTTTTTTTGTAGTGTCTTGATTGCCGAAAGCAAATCTTTGATTGCATCCTGCCCCTCAACTTTGGAATCGACAAAACTAATTTCATATCCAAATTTACCTATGTTGGTCAGAAAATCGTTTATCACCGCACCACTTTTAGATGTGATAACCCCGATGCGGGTCGGATAGTCAGGAATCATCCGTTTTCGCATTTCAGAAAATAATCCTTCGTCTTCTAGCTTTTTCCGGAGCACATCATATGCAATCTTCAGTGCTCCATCTCCGACCAGTTCTACGAGTTCAACTTGGAGAGTCAGTCCCCCGTTTGGTTTATATATGTTTGGGTATGCAGTTACGATAACCTCCATACCGTCGACGAGTGTCACACCGGAAATTTTGAAATCATTTTTCCACATAAAACATTTTATTGTACTACCATCTTTGCTGTCTTTTATCGAAAAGTACAAATAGCTTCTGCCTTCGTACATTTGCACGCCAGAAATTTCTCCGATGATTTTAGCTCGCTCACCTTTTAGAGTAGCATTGAGAGAGTCGAGATATTTACTTACAGAAATGATATCTTTCGAATTCATAGGGGTAGTATATCAAAAATTTGTTCCACACACTCCATCTGCCCAAAGTCCAAGTTTTTGAACACGAGCATTGTCTTGTGCCTTTTTAAATTCCGTTTGAAATAGGTATGGTATGCGGTATGTGTATTCGTATGCGTACCCCTCTGCAACCATTACTTTATTTACAAATGTTCCGTCTGGCAGATACACGTATCGCAGGAGTCTCCCGTATTTATCACGATCTGTTTGCGTTTTATCTCCCTTCAGAAAAACCTCCATTCCTGTCACGAGTTGCTTCATCTTGTTCGATGCGTCTATACCAAAACACTGAACGGGTTTCCGTGGATCTACAGTCTCTGGTGTATTAATTCCAATCAGTCGCACTTTTTCTTCAGCTCCATCATCCATAGTCACAACAATAGTATCCCCATCTATTACACGCACGACATCTACTACACCTGGAATGTGGTTGTGGACAGTGCTTGTTGCACTATTTTCTTCAATATCTATTACTCTAGGAACAACACTTTGAATTACCGTACCAGTTTGATTGATCTGTACACTCTCCCGCAGGTACAACAAAATCGCAATCGAAAGTAGTACAACCACAGTTGTTAATCTCTTCATATAAATGAAATTAAAGTTCTGGCGTATTCTCTATTTTTGCTTTTCGAGTTTTAACAATATATTCAATCGCAGACGGGAGAACAGAAATAAACACAATGCCAACAATAATCGGGGTGAGATATGAAGTTGCATTTGGAATTGCTTTGCCCAAATAGAATCCGACTAGTGTCATCCCTCCGGCCCAAAACACTCCACCAATGAATGTGTAGCGAACGAATTTTTCATATTTCATTTTGGCAATACCAGCGAGCGTCGGTGCGAAACTGCGTACTATCGGCACAAACCGACCAATAATAATCGTTTTTGCACCGTATTTATCAAAAAATTCCTGCGTATAATCAATGTATTTTTGTTTGAAATATTTAGAATCTTTTGTAAAAAATTTCTTCACTATGTAGTGACCGAGTGAGTAGCTAAATAGGTAGCCGAGAACCGCAGCAATAAAAATAACAAGGATGAGAATGTCGATACGCAAAATTCCCTGCGATGCCAAAAATCCTGTTGTAAACAGGAGACTGTCGCCAGGCAGAAAAAGTGTCAGCGGAAATGACTCGAAAAATATGATGGCAAATAGACCAGGATAGCCAATTTTTTGTACCAGTGCGATGAGAGATTCCATGAGGGGTAGTATAGCACAAAATCCCGTGCATATGTTTTTAAAACACGGCGTCGCTCGGGGCACTCGCGCGCCTCGCTCTCGGGCCGTCGCCCTGCGTACGGTTTTAAAAACATATGCACGGGATTTTGTAAGTGGTGATTTTAGACAAGAAAAAACCGCCACTCACCTGAGAAAGCGCGAGTGGCGGTTTTCTTCAGCGATGGCGATTTAGTTTGAAGGGTGTGCAGTAAAGTACAGCTGCCTAAGACTAAGAGTACTTTGATCACCCCATACCCCATCAGGTACAAACTCACTGGTGTGACATTTGGAGTCGCGGATGATGCGTTGGATACCTTCGATATGAGGTTTCGGTGCGCCTTTGAGGTGAGTATCGACAGCTGACGGTCCGACATCCTGTCCATGCAGAAGGATTGCAAGAATGATCTGCCATACTCGAAGTGCTTCAATCTGTACCGTTGCCTGTGTACTCAAAATCTTTCTCCTTGGGAAACATCCCGACCTTAGATTACTCACAATTTCTGTTCTGTCAACAAAACAGCATACCATCTTTGGTATGCTGTTTTGTCATGATTGAATTCAAGAACTTTCATAATTTCGATGAGATCCGACGTTGAGAATTTGAAAATTCGAGGAGACGTACACGAGTACGTTGACGAGTATTTTTAAATCCGAAACTAGGAGATCGCGAAATTTGGAAGTTTATTCCACGAAGGTAAATGCTTTGCCCTTCTTGCCCGCTCTACCCGTTCTTCCGATTCGGTGAACATAGTCGTCGTATGTTGCAGGGATATCAAAGTTGATCACGTGTGAGACATCAGAAATGTCGAGACCTCGAGCAGCAACGTCTGTCGCCACGAGTACCTGCGCCTTATTTTCCTTGAACTGTCTCAGTGCTCTTTCGCGTCCAGACTGGTTTTTATCACCATGAATAGATTCGGCTTTGAATCCGCGACCATTGAGTAGTTGTGTAAGTTTTTCAACGCCATGTTTGGTCCGTCCGAAAATGAGAACTTTATTAAAGTCAGGTTGAATGAGCATGCTATGCAACACATCAAGTTTATTATCTCCGCGCTCCACTCGCACCACATCCTGGTCAACATTTTTTGATGTGTCCTGAGTTTTAACAGAAATAGTTACTGGATTTTTCAAGAAATCCTTGATGAGCACCTCGATTTCTCGAGAAAGTGTCGCAGAGAAAAACAGTGTGTGTCTCTCGGCTGGCATTTTGCTCATGAGCAGCTTCATGTCGTTAATAAATCCCATGTCGAGCATTCGATCAGCTTCATCGAGAACCACCGTTCGAAAATGTGAGAGGTTTAAACATCCTCGTTCCACGAGATCCTTGATTCGTCCTGGCGTACCAATGACAAATTCATTGCGATATCGCAAATCGCGAATCTGCTTGCCGATCGGAGATCCTCCTACCGCACAGACAGAATATAGTTTCATACCCTTTGTAAAACCAACGAGCTCATCCTGAATCTGAGTCGCAAGTTCGCGAGTTGGAACCATGATGAGTACGTTTGCTTTTGCATCAGAGAGTACTTTGTGAATAAGCGGAATGAGAAATGCCGCTGTTTTACCAGTACCTGTGTTTGCAATACCGACAACATCCTCTCCGCGAAGTACGTGTGGGATTGCGCGGTCCTGAATCGGAGTTGGGAGTGAATACCCTTTTCCTAAAATATTATTTTTTAAATTTTCATCAATAAGAAAATCAGCGAACTTGTGTTCAGGAACAAAGTTTTCAACTTGTTCTGTGATGACTGCCTTGCTGATAAATCGTGAGTGTTCGATGCGGTCGGTTTTGCCCCCGCCTCGTCCACCGCGACTTCCACCTCTGTTTCCTCCACTTGAAAATCCACGAGAGTTACCTCGTGATCCATATGTAGTTCGTGGAGCATGACTTGCACCACGTGTCGTAGCGTAATAGCCACCACTCGTACCTGTAGTTGTTCGAGATACAGGTCGTCTCGCCGCTCCTCGTGAGGAGCTGTATGATTTTGATTCCATTTTATTATTACCTGAGGCTTTTAGAATAAAGTCTCGTAAGTTCGGGGAGAAATATAAAGCGGATACCGCTCGGAAATCTCTAGGATTTAAAGCAAAAGCCTCAAAAACAAACTAGTGAGAATGACTCAAGTAACTACTACTATATACTACCTGCCATTTTCTGTCAAGGATTGTGGAAAATGGTGCTTGACAATCTATATGGAGTATGCTATACTATACACAGACTTGTTAAATTTGTTCAGTAATCCGCTAGGCGGGTTGGGGCAGGTTTGGCAAGAGAATGCTCGTTGTAAAAGGAAAGCTCGAATGAAAACGACTGCTTGCATGATCGTAATGCTTGCGTTGCTTCTCGGGGCGGTCATGCCCCTCGCGGCGCAGGAAGAAAGAAATGATCCGGACGTTTATGTCGTGATGCCAGGCGACTCTGCCTGGTCAATCTCGGGCGACGTCTTCCACAACCCCCTCCTCTGGAGGCAGGTGGTGGAAAAAAATCCGTTCTTGAAAGCAAAGGGGCGGATTACGGTTAACGAGAAGAACGGGTGGACATATGTCATGCTACACCCCGGCGAGCAACTGTTTGGACTTGCAGAATTAGGAATTCTGCCCAAGCAGGTGCCACTTTCCGAACTCGGGATCAAGATTCCCGACCCGGTCGTGATCAATCAAGTGTCAAATTGGACTTGGTTCATTCTCGGCTTGGCACTACTGCTACTCATCGCGGCCTACCTCATTTATCGGATGCTTACCCGAGATCCGGTAAACTCGAGGCAGGCGATGATGCCTGGCGGAGTTACCGACACGACAGCACCAACAGTAATGCAACAGGTTGCTGCTCGGGCTGCCGGATACACTCGTCCAGTCTCGACCAACTCGGCAATCTATCAGCAGTTCACGATCGTCCGTCAAACCGCCGGTCGTATCTGGGGCAACATGACAGTTAGTTATGCGGATGGCCGCTCGATTCCTCGTCGCCTTTCCGGTGAACGAGCGTACCAAGCGGAAGTTCGTTTCCCTGATGGTCACACCGAGACCCTGTACATGTTGCAGGGATGCGGAAATGACCTGCGTATGGGTGGCATCTCGCGTTATCTGCCTGGTCCAGAATTCCGGTTCGAGGCAGACCCCGCGCCGGTTGTTCCGCCAGCTACCGTTCCGATCGCTGAGACTCCGACCTCTGCACCCGCAGAGGCACCGGCTCCGGTGGTTGAACCTGTCGCAACTCCTCAAGTAACAGCCCTTGCACAACCGGAAATCAATCGTAGCGGAGAATTTATCCGCTCGAAAGATGCTCCGGCAGTCGCAAGTGGCAGCGGAATCGTCAAGCTGGAAATCCGGCGTGCATCATTCGATAATCCTGCCATGCTTCGCATGAGCGGCATCGATGAAAAAGCCGACACCACGTGCGAAGTGGAGGAAGGGATGGTAACATTCCGATTCACTCCGAAGCACCACAACAGCAATTAGTAGTACAAATTTCTGATCTCTCGCAAGAGTAGATTGGGGCCACCACCTTTCGGGGTAGGTGGCTTTTTTCTTACACAGAAAAATTTAAATCAGATTATGCTAGACTAATCACAATGAAAGAAACAATGGAAAATGCAGACAAAATCTGGGATGTGGTCGTCATTGGGGGTGGACCTGCGGGCATGATGGCGGCGGGGCGTGCGAGTGAGCTTGGGGCGGAGGTGCTACTTCTAGAAAAAAATGACTCGCTCGGTAAAAAACTCCTGATTACCGGTGGCGGCAGATGTAACCTCACAAACGCCGAGCCAGATGTACGAAAATTCCTTTCGAAATTCAAAGACTCAGATAAATTTCTTTTCTCACCATTTTCACAGTTTGGTGTACAGGAATCGCTCGACTTTTTCCACTCACGTGGAATGGAGACAAAAGTCGAAGCACTTGGACGTGTTTTCCCTGCTTCAAATTCTGCACAGTCTGTGTGGAATACACTTCTGGAATACTTGAAAGCAAACAACGTGAGCATTCGCTCCAACTGCCCTGTGACGGGATTCGAAAAAAGTGAAAACAAAATTACAGCTGTTGTTTTAAAAAATGCAAAAAAAATCGAAAGCAAAATTTATGCACGAAAATTCATCCTCGCAACCGGTGGAAAGTCACGACCAGAGACAGGATCAACTGGCGACGGCTTTGAATGGCTCAAGACAATCGGGCATACAGTCGTGGAACCAAGTGTGGCACTCGTTCCAGTAACCACGAGCGATGCATGGGTCAAACGTTTGCAAGGAGTAAGTATGTCGGAAGTTAAAATTACTCTACTGCAAAATGAAATTAAACAGGATGCCAAAGTAGGTAAAATATTATTTACACATTTTGGTGTGAGCGGTCCGACTATACTCAACATGAGTCGCGACATTGGTGAGCTACTCAAATATGGTGAGGTTGTGATTTCTCTCGATCTCCTTCCCCACCTTGATCATGGACAGCTCAATACAGAACTTCAGAAAATATTTGCAGAAAACGACAAGAAAAAAATTAAAAATGTTTTGGATGTACTCGTACCATCTGCAGTCGCTCCAATTATTCTCGAATTAGCTGAAATCAATTCTGATACTGCATGCAATAGTGTGACTCGAGAAAATCGGATGACACTTATTAAAATATTAAAAGGAATGCAAATCCACCCGACTGGACTTTTGGGCGAGGACAAAGCTGTAATCACATCTGGCGGTATTTCTCTCGACGAAGTGGATTTCAAAACAATGTCATCCAAACTTTTCCCAAACTTGTATGTCGTCGGAGACATACTGAACATTGACCGCCCGACTGGTGGGTATGGTCTGCAACTCTGCTGGACTTCCGGCTATGTCGCTGGAACAAATACCAGTGCTTAGTAAATGAAATATATTTGGGGTATCGGTGTACTATATACATATGAAAACATACTTTTCGGAAAGATTGCCACGACTTAAAAATTATGTCATTGCGCACAAAATTCTGGCTAGCACAACTATTATTGCAGTTTTACTTGTTGGATATTGGGGAGTAAAGAAAGTACATGGTTCTACAAACGAGGTGCGATACATAGTGACCACCGTCAAAAAAGGAACTGTAGTTTCAACAGTCAGCGCAAGTGGACAAGTGTCAGCTACCAACAAAGTAGATGTCAAAGCAAAAGTTTCTGGAAACATCACATGGGTAGGAGCAACTGTGGGGCAGAGAGTGTATGCGGGACAGGGGTTAGCATCTATTGATAACAAAAATGCAAAAGCAGCTCTTGCAGACGCACAGGCATCGCTTGCGCAAGCAAAACTTCAATTCCAAAAAGATCAGGCGACTGCACCGATAAACTATCAAAAGTCTGTTGATGATGTAACAAATGCAAAAAACGATTTAGATACTGAATACAACGACACATTTAATAATCTTTCAAATACATATCTCGATATCCCACCGGTAGTAACCAGCATGCAGAATATTTTATACGGGTACGACCTCAGCCCAACATCCAGTCAGTGGAATTTGGATGTACTCAAAAATATGTTTAGTAGTAAAGATGAGGCACAAAAGATACTCAATTTTGCAAACATAGCAGAGAGTGACTACAAAACTGCTCGCACAAAATATGATGCTGCGTTACTTGTATACAAACAAATGAGTAGATTTTCTGATCCTACTCAAATGGAAGATTTACTTGCAAAATCTATAGACATGCTCACTGCGGTTGCCCAAACACTACAAAGTGAGAGCAATTTTCTAAGTTCAATAACAGATACAGCGAGTCTATATAATGTGCGATTGTCGAGTACTATTTCTACAATGCAAACAAATACTCGAAGTAACATTTCTACAACAAACAATAGTTTGAGTACTCTTTTGTCACAGAAAAAATCACTCGAAACAAGTAAGCAGACAATAAAAACTGGTGAGCAAAATTTGGAACTTTTAAAAATTGGAGATTCATCTGGCAACAATCCGATCAGTTTACAAATATCAGAAAACAACATTGAAAAACAAGAACGGAATCTACAAGATTTACAAACAGCACTGTACGATTATACAGTAGTCGCACCATTTGACGGAACAGTCGCAGCTGTCACTGCAAAAGTGGGTGATACGAGTGGTACGATTGCGACGATTATTACTGATGGGCAGGTCGCAGAACTGTCACTCAACGAAGTAGATGCATCCAAAGTTAGTCTCAAACAAAAAGCAATTCTCACATTTGATGCAATTGATGATTTGAGCATGACCGGTACTATTTCTGAAATCGATCCAGTTGGCACAGTCTCCCAAGGTGTAGTGAGTTACACAATCAAGATAACATTTGATACACAGGATCCACGTATAAAACCGGGGATGACAGTAAACGCTGCTATTCAAACTGCGGTACATAGTGACGTACTCGTAGTTCCAAGTTCCGCTGTAAAAACAAGTAGAGGAACGAGTTATGTGCAAGTCTTTACACCTCCCCTTGTCGATACTGGCGGTACAGCTGGAACAATCTCGGGTACACCACCAGAACAAGTTGAAGTGACAACGGGAATATCAGACGGTACAACTATTGAGATTCAGAGTGGCCTAGAGGAGAATGAACAAATAGTTTCGAGAACTATTACCGCAACTACTGTTGCCAAAACTACTAGCACAACTCCATCTGCAACTTCCCTTCTCGGCGGCGGTGCTGGAGGGAGAACTGGTAATGTAAATTTTGCACGATAGTTCCGTATGATTGAAATAAAAAATATTACAAAAACATACGGTACAGGAGAGATGGCGTTTCAGGCTCTGAAAAATATTTCTTTTACGATACACGATGGAGAATTTCTTGCAATTATGGGACCATCGGGGTCAGGCAAATCTACACTCATGCATATACTTGGATGTCTCGATACACCGACATCTGGAACATACCTTTTGGATGGCAAGGATGTCTCCACTTTTTCTGATGAAAATTTAGCAGATATTCGAAAGGATAAAATTGGTTTTGTGTTTCAATCATTCAATCTCCTCCCTCGCACATCTGTATTACGCAATGTAATGCTTCCTCTCGTGTATGCTGGTATCGAAGGTGAAGAGAGAGAAACTCGAGCAAAAAACGCTCTCCTCGCAGCAGGAATGCCGGAGAGTCACTACGGACACCGATCCAATGAAATATCTGGTGGACAGATTCAGCGAGTCGCCATTGCACGTGCTCTCGTCAATAATCCCAGTCTAATCTTGGCAGACGAACCCACTGGAAATTTGGATACCAAAACTGGAGATATTGTGCTCGGAACATTTGAAAAGCTGAATCGTGAGCAAGGTAGAACAATTGTACTCATTACACACGAACCAGATGTGGCAGAGCATGCTCGTCGAATAATTTATATAAAAGATGGTGTAATCACAAGTGATAGTACATCACACAAACAAAAATCAATCTCATGAATATAAAAGACACTCTCGAAGAAACATACACGGCACTCTCTGCAAACAAAGTCCGCTCGGGGCTCACTATTCTTGGTATTGTTATTGGAATTTCTTCTGTTATTGCACTGGTTTCAATAGGAGCAGGCGCGTCTAGCTCAATCACTAGTCGTATCGAGTCACTCGGTTCAAACCTCATTCTGGTTACTCCCGGTGCGGCACGCAACCAAGGTTTCGGTGTAAGTACTGGTCGTGGAGCAGCACGGTCACTGACTATGACAGACGTAAATTCGATTGGAACAGGAGTTACGGGAGTTAGGGCTGTGACGGCAGAGGTGTCAGGTAGATATCAAGTAACTGCCAAAGGTACGAACACAAATACGACTGTCGACGGTGTCACCTCAACATATCCTCAAATCCGAAATCTGGAAATAAGTGACGGAGCTTTTATTGATGATACTCAAAATGATAGTATCGCAAAAGTTGCAGTTGTTGGTCCTACTGTGGTCACAGATTTATTTGGTGTAGATGCAATTTCAAGCGATGCAATCGGCCAAATCATACGTATCAAAGGAATTCAATTTACAATAATCGGTGTAACGGTCGCAAAAGGCGGTACTGGATTTAGTAGCCCAGATGATATGATCTATATCCCGATTACAAGTGCACAGCGGTACCTCTCTGGAAATCAATATGTAAATACGATAGATGTTCAAGCTGAAAATCCCAGTGTCATGACTCAGGCCCAAGAGGACATTACAAATCTTCTACTTACAAATCATCATATATCAGATCCTGCCCAAGCTGATTTTAGTGCTCTCAATCAAAATGACATTTTATCTACAGCCTCGAGTGTTACTGATACGTTGACGTACCTCCTTGGTGCAATAGCTGGAATCTCACTCATTGTTGGTGGTATTGGTATTATGAACATGATGCTGACGACCGTGACAGAAAGAACGCGAGAAATCGGACTCCGAAAAGCGATCGGGGCAAAGAAAGCCGATATCAGTAAACAATTTCTCATCGAAGCGACAATACTCACCTTGATCGGAGGAATTATAGGCATTATTCTCGGGTGGAGTATTTCTTTTATTGTAAATGCAACTGGAATTCTCTCTACAAGTGTTTCACTTTCATCTATATTTTTAGCATTCGGAGTATCTGCAATAATTGGGATTGTTTTTGGATACTACCCGGCCCGTCGAGCGTCTCGGCTGAGCCCAATTGAGGCACTCAGATACGAGTGATAAAATCGATCAGTTTTCAAAGTTAATAATTAGTAAATTAAAAAAATAATATGAATAAAAATACAACAACAATTATAATCGCAATAGTACTTATTATCGGGGCTTTTTATGGAGGTATGAGATATGGTCAACACAAAATAGCAACAGGTTTTCGAACAGGAGGAATGCCCGGAGCATTTGCAAATGGAAATGGCACAAGAACAGGGGCACGGGGAATGCTCGGACAAAATGGTGGACTCGTCAGTGGCGAGATACTGAGTAAAGATGCAACAAGCATCACAGTCAAAATGCGAGATGGGGGATCAAAAATAGTGCTTATTTCTGAAACAACTCCTGTGATGAAATCTGCATCTGGCAAAATTTCTGATCTCATAGTTGGTGAGCAAATAACAGCAACTGGTACTGCAAATCCCGATGGTAGTATTGTGGCACAATCCGTACAAATTCGACCTGCAACCACAACTCCAGCAAGATAATTTAAGTAATTCTAATTTTCTTTAATTCCTCACGCATTTGCATATAGTGCGGCATAGTTTCTGCTACCAAATCCCAAAATTTTTGAGAATGATTAAACTGTCCAATATGACAGAGCTCGTGTACTAAAATATAGTCCGCGAGGTATGGTGGTAATGTCGCAATTCGATAACTCAAACTAATATTACCTTTTGACGAACAACTTCCCCACCGCGTTCGCTGGTTTCGGATGCGGATTGTTCCGATGGTGAATTTGTAGTGCAGGTTGAAATAAGCCAAACGCTCCTCCGCAATTCTTTTTGCTTCCACTTTATACTGTATGTACTCAGCTTTGCTTGCCTGAGTGACCTTTCGCACTCTTCTTTTTTTTCTTTTAAAAAATCTAACAAATATTTTCATGGGAATAATAAGTTGAATAATTTAAAATCAAAATTCCTCGAAGACATATGTTTTTCAGCGCATCACGGACTGCGTGTAGACAGGAGTGCGAGGAAAATTTCTAGCAAGAAATTATTCCGGCGATGAAAAACATATGTCGAGAAAGAATTTTGATTTTAAATTATTTACTGAGATCAAGTATGTCATCTATACGTATCTGTTTTACAAACTCCGGCACGTGACTGACCAATATCATCGCCCCCTCATATTTATCAAGTGCCTCGGCAATTATCGGCAAATGTCGAAAGTTTATATGGTTTGTTGGCTCATCGAGAATGAGAAGTCCTGGTTTCTGTAATACAAGTCGTGCAAATGCGACAAGTCCTTTTTGACCCTCTGACAGACTCCCAATTTTTGAATATATTAGTTCGCCAGTGAGAAGAAATCCAGCTGCAGTTGAACGCAAAGTTTCTTCCACCAATTCGTGCATGACTCCAGCGAGAGAATCGTACACCGTATCCTCGAAATTAAGTGTTGAGAAATCCTGTCTGTAGTATCCAACCCGAATACCTGGAGCAATAACCGTACCGTCGCTTGTACCGCTCGCGAGGGATTCAAGAAGAGTACTCTTGCCAATACCATTTGGACCTGCAAGCAATAAATGCTGTTTTTTTCGAAGTGTTATATTTACCTTGCGTGCCACAGGTTTATGATCCTTTATCATCTTGAATTTGGTAATGGCCAAAATATCACCATTTATATCTGGCTGTGATGGAATAATAAATGATCGGATCGTTTTATCCTCACGACGGACATCTACTTTTTCCTCTTCGAGTTCCTCAGCCTTTTCACGCATACGACGTGCCACAAGTCGCATCTGACCACCCTTGTTTGCAAAAAAGTTTGCCTTGTCTTTATTCTCTTGAATTTCCTTTGCAAGCAACGCATTTTTTCTATTTTCTTTTTCTATACGTGCAGAAATATCTGCTACTACATCAAAATAGTTTCCAACATATTGTTCTACTTTGCGAGTAAACACATCCAAATACAACACACCTTGTGTAAAACTATTTAGAAACTCCGCATCATGTGAAATTACAATGCATGTCTTTTTGTAATCCACAAGAAATTTTGTAAGGTGTTCAATCCCATCTTTGTCAAGATTGTTTGTAGGCTCATCGAGAAGCAACAGGTCTGGATCTTGAATAAGTGCAGATGCAAGGAGAAGCCGCGCTTGTTGTCCACCAGAAAATGATTTGACGATACGATCGTGTGGAGCATTTAGATTTACCACCTTTAGCACCGCATCTATTCGAGGTTCGATATCATATATTTTTTTGTCTGTTTTGTTTTTGAAACTGTTTTCAAAATATTCTCGTACAGTCATTTCGAGCTCATTGCGAGGAATCACCTGACGAGCTGTAGCGATGGAGAGATGCTGTGCAATATTAATTACACCAGACTCTGGTTTGTGTGTTCCTGTGATAAGACCAAAAAGAGTGCTTTTACCGGCACCATTTTGCCCCATAATTGTGAATTTTGCTCCTCGCCGGAGCGTAAAATCAACTTCATCCAAAATTGGTTTTTTGATTCCGAAGTCAAATGAGACTTTATCAAAACTGATTATCGTTTCTCCCCGTGGCATATCTAGACAGAGTACACTAGTTTGTGTCAAAAAGATAGATGCGAAGCCATACAATGGAAATCTACTTATTCCACTCCGCCCTGAAATATCATTGCCTGACGGCAACAAGATATATTCAGTGCGTGATTTTTATGGTGTAAAAATCAACTACCTTGCATAACATAGTACCTGGTGATATACTGCTAGTATGAAAATAGACGCTGAAAACCAGAAAGCACAAATGAGAAAAGGGATTCTCGAATTCTGTATACTTCTCATTATTTCTCGTGAGAAAAAATATGCATCAGAAATTATCAAGGAACTCAAAATGAGTGATCTCATAGTTGTCGAGGGTACGCTGTATCCCCTCCTTTCCCGTCTTCGTGGTCTGGGACTACTCACCCATACATGGGAAGAATCCAAAGAGGGCCCACCAAGAAAATACTACGAACTGACAGAAAAAGGCAAAGAGACACTCGCAAGTCTCAAGGAAACGTGGAAGAAATTATATGTTTCGATCGACACATTAATTCAATAAATAATCATTATGAAAAAAACAATACCAACCAGCATCGCAAATACACTCTTTTATATCGAGGAGGATGCGTATGCCGAATTACATATATATCTCGAATCAATTCGAAATCATTTTAAATCAAATCCTGATAGTCAAGAAATAATATCCGATATCGAAAGTAGAATTGCAGAACAGTTTATCGAGTACGCAGGAAAAAATACAGAAACCAACAACCGGATTATAACCCTAGAGCACGCTCGAAAACTAATGCACTCAATGGGGAAACCAGAGGATTTTAACGATGCCGAAACACATGAAAATACCGACTCTGTTCATAACGCAACGAGAAAAGACAATCGCCGCAAACTGTATCGTGACCCGGACAATGCACAAATCGGTGGAGTGGCATCAGGACTCGCAGTGTATTTCGATGTTGATCCAGTATTGATTCGCCTCCTCTTTATCCTCGTCGTACTCCTTGGTGGTTCTGGAATACTTATTTATATCATCCTATGGATCCTTATTCCCGAAGCAAAAACAACTTCTCAGAAACTAGAAATGCGTGGCGACCCCATCAATCTCGAAACAGTCAGTAGTGCAATAAAGGAAAAAATTGAAGAAGTAAAAAATCACAAATCCAACGAGCACGGTGTAGTACGAGGATTTTTTGGATCAATAAAAAGAATTATTTATTTTGTTGTAGATAAATTTATTCCAGTTATAGGAAAAGTAATCGGGGCGATCCTGGTGTTTGTATCTGTCATTGCATCTGTAGCACTTATATCTGCACTTCTCATCAGTGTCATTCATCCAGAAACTCTGCTTTTGACTATTCCAATTTCTCTCAGTATTACAGGAGCGACATACATACTGCTTGTGATCGGAATATTTTTGACCGCTATCGTTCCAATATTCCTCATTGGAGAACTTGGCATGATACTTATTCATGCTCGCTCAAAAACCCACCGCCATATCAGCCCCCTCCTCATTGCCTTGTGGCTCGTGGGTGTAATCATGACTATTGTAATCAGTGTTCCCGTTGTACATGAGTATCAACAGTTGCATCCTGATTTTGATAGAAATAATGAGATTTATTTCCAGAGAACGTATTAAATTTGAGTTTGACTTTGAAGTTAATATTATGTAAGTTGATTTGGGAGAAAACCGTATGTTGAATCTAAAGGATGCAAAGCGAGAACTCGATTTAAGACAGATTCAGGCGCACAACATGCCCATCGAAACAAAAATTGGGTTGGTTACAAAACCAATTTCCGACGGAGAAGGAGTTGACCTCTTTAATCTGCGGGAAGTGGTATTATATACACCTGAGTCCCTGATAACGTGTCTTGTAGAGGCTCCGTTGACTCAAAAGGAGACTCGCGAGCAACAGGAAGGAAAAAGTGTTCACCGTCGAAAATGTACTGGGGTTTCCCTCCAGCATGTGGAGGAAGTCCAGATTTGAACTTATAAGTGCCGCGACCTCTAGGTCGCGGCACTTCACATTATACTATGGTTATTTATCCTCTGTATTTTCCTCTAAATCAAGACACACAGAGTTGAGACAAAACCGTTTGCCGGTTTTGGTAGGACCATCATTGAATACATGACCGAGATGAGAGTCGCATCTACTACACAGGATCTCTGTTCGCACTACCCCAGCAGTGTCATCCATGCTAAATTTCACTGCACCAGGTAGAGCCTCGTCAAAACTTGGCCAGCCAGTTCCAGAATCGAATTTTGCTTTAGATGAAAACAGGAGGTTACCACATGCAACACATGTGTACATACCGTCTGCCTCCTCGTGCACGTATTTGCCTGTAAATGGTGCTTCCGTTCCCTTGTCCCGCAATATTGCATACTGTTCAGGAGTCAGATTTTTCTTCCATTCGTCCTCATTTTTTGGTATATCTTTGTCCATATGTTTTTGTTTATAAAAATTTTAAAATTTCTCATTATTTTTTTAATAATTCTGCAAAATTTTTCTGAACTTTTTCCAGTTTTGGATTGATAACCAGCTCGCAGTATGCAGCATCCTTGTTCCGTGCATAGTAGTCTGCATGGTAGTTTTCTGCAACATAAAATGTCATGAGTGGTTCAACCTCTGTCACAATTGGTTTTCCATCTGAATTTGAAGCATTTATATCCGCAATAAATTTCTCTGCTTTTTGTTTTTGGGTTTCAACTGTATAAAATATAACGGATCGGTATTGAGTTCCAATATCATTACCCTGACGATTGCGAGTGGTGGGATCATGCGATCCAAAAAATACAGTCAATAAGTCTATGTAGTCTATCTCGGATGGATTAAATTCTATACGAATACACTCTGCATGTCCCGTAGTACCACTACACACCTGATCATATGTCGGATTAACTGTTGTGCCACCTGCATATCCAGGCAACACCGATTCTACCCCCTTGAGCATTTTGAAAACTGCCTCCGTGCACCAGAAACATCCCCCACCGAACACTGCGATTTCATTTTTTGAGTCTGTCATGAGTAAATACAATTATACCTCACAAATACAACTAAAACGAATCAAATTGCCTCAGATGCTAGGCCTGTAAGATTTTGAGAGTGAGCCGTACTTAGTGGTACGGTGAATGATCAAAATTGAAACACAACAACGCAGATGAGGTAATTTTATTCGTTTTAGGCAAAACCTGGGAAAAAGTCGATCTTGATATGCTTAACTCCCATTTGTTTTAATGTTTTTTCAAACATAGCGACCATACTATGCGGCCCTGATATATAAAATTGTCGTTCTGCAAAATCTGGAATTTCCGCACGTATCATGTCTGCAGTAATAAATCCCTTGCGAAATGAGGGCGGAAGTTCACTCGGCACATCGTCAGTAACTGCATATACCGTGCGAATATCGAGCGTCTCCTCTGCTATATCAAATATATCTTTGTATGCAATATCCTGCATCGTGCGATTTGAATACAGCATGACCACATCACGTTTTTCTTTCATATCAATCATGTATTTGACCATGCTACGAAACGGTGTGACTCCGATACCACCTGCAATGAAAACTAGTTTCTGTGTTGTATCATGTGGCAATGTGAAATTTCCGGCGAGTTGTGATGCTATGATAGTGCCTCCTGTTGGAATCTGTCCGAGTGCTAGTTTGAAACTACTCGACTGTTCGTAAAATTTGATACCGAGACGAATATCACTTTCTGTCGGGGATGATGATAGAGTAAAATATCTACGGTTACCGCGCGTATCCATATTGTCGTGACCAAGTGTCCACTCCATGTATTGTCCAGGTCTATACGGAAAACGTTTTTCTAATGTAAACACAAATTCATCTGTATCTTTTGCTATTTCCTTTTTATCTTTTAGAGTCAAAATCGTTCTAATCTTTGGGCTGACTATATACGAAAAAATATTTCCAAGAATAAGTGCAAGTTGTGGTGTTGAATACACTGATCCAATATGAAACTGGAGTCCAAAAAGTACACCAACAATACCACCATATACCACCTGTAAATTCAGTGATGGAGGAGTGGTGAGAGGTTCAGTAAGCATGACTGCGCCGAAAAAGACAATTGGTCCTGAGAACAGAATACTATTTAGAATTTCTAAAACTGGTATTCCGTATGTAAGACCGGTAATAGTAGAAACAATAATCGCTGGGATAAAGAAACTAAAAAAAAGTGTGAATCTGCGAGTTTTGCGAAGTGTGAGAAGTCCCAACACAGTGACAACTGGAAGCAGAACGCTACTACCAACCCACCATGAAAATCCAGTTACACCAAATATTCCCAGGAGAACAATACTAATCGCAACAGGATTAAAAATATGTTTCCGGTTAATATTAAAAATATATTTTGAACCCATCGCGAGCACCCCAACAACTATGTATAACAAAATATCCGAGTATGTAGTGAGTGGTGTCAATATAAAAAACAAAATAATGCCCGTAATCCACTCTGACTCAGCATTGCGTGGCACACCGAGAAATAATGCAAAGAGTTTGTTTGATAAGTAACACACTGCGAAAATCAAAACGAGAGAATACAGGAGGTGTAAACCACTAAATGTGAGTATACCAAGAAATCCAAAAACGATTGAAATCAGTGCAAGAATACAGAGGCTATAGAGAGCAACTCTATACATAGTAATCTTATTTAAAAAGGTATCTATTGGATTCATATATATAGTATATCACTCCTTTATAAATACCTCTGCGACAAATCCTTCTGATTTTTCTATTGAATAGTCTGGGCGCAAAAGCAAATATTCAAAATTAAATTTCTGTTGCAATACAGATGCGGGGACAAAAAAAAGTGCAGTAGTAAGGAGATCAGCAAGAATAGTGCTGTCTGCCGTAACCCACACAGCAAGCATGTCATCTGGTGAGGAAAGGTTCTCGGGATGAATAATATGATGAAATCTCCCCCATCGTCTACGATTGCCGGCGGATCCACAGAGACTTTGGTTTGAAATAACTACCACGCCCAGAACCTGACTCGGATCATCGGGATGTTCCAGTCCGACACGGAGATTTTCTATAGTATGTCGGTGTCGCATGTCTCCGCTTGCATCCACACAATATTCCAGAATCCCATTTTGCTCTAGTAGTTCACTTATAATATCCACCAGATATCCCTTTCCTCCCGCTCCAAAATCAAGTAGTGCAGGTTGTTTCAAAACAAGTTTGGGATGTTCATATTCTAGTACATCATCCCACTCCCGTGCACGTGACATTTCTTTCTCCACAAACGAATACTCTGCGTCGTATCCCGCATCCGACAAAACCTGTCCCACTAGCGGAGTCACCGCACCTCCAGTTACTTCATACACAACACGATACAAGGACATCATGTGTTCTGCATCATCTGGAACAATGTACTCACCAGCAGTGTGAGACATGCGCGTGACTAGAGAGTCCTGTCTAAAACGAGAATAGGCGAGATCAAAAATCTCAATGCGACTTTTTATTTTTTGCAATACAGATTCTTCCTCGTCTTGAGTAATCTGGGTATACACATCTATACGCCAATGTGTACCAATAGCTTCAAACTCAAATGTAGTCATACAAAAAAATTATGCTTGTGCCTGTATTTCTATCTTAGAAATTGCATCATTCCAACCTCGTGGAGTGAGAGATGATCCTGAAACTTTAGTGAGTTGTACATCTGTGATTTTCTTGCCGATTACGTACTGTTTGAAACCTGAAGTAAATTTTGTTTGGAATTCCTGTGATTCCCGAACTACTGCCTGCGGAGTAACAGTAGCGGCTGTGATTACTCCACCTTGGAGGGTTACATTAATTTTGATTGTTTCTGGACCAGCAGGAGAAATATATGCACCAGTCGCAGAATACGAACCATCCTTGAATTGTCCAGATGTGACAACAGTAGTATCGCCAGAATCAGTCGTTGTGGCATTTGGATTCACACTTTCTGAACCTGCTGATGTACCACTAGTAACAGGAATCTCGGTAGGTGCTGACGACTGCATATTTCGATACGCAACATATCCGAAGAAAACAACTAACACCCCTACAGACAAAATTATTTTTTTATTCATATCCTAATAGTATACAGATTTTTTTATTTTTTAAAAGATTTTTTATTTTTTATTGTAAATGCCTTGTCCAGCTGATCGGGCACAATGCCATGTTCCTGCAAAATTTGTTTCAAGGTTTTACCTGACTTTAATTCTTTTTTTACCATACCTCTGTCGAGACCGAGACTTGTTGCCAGTTTACCTACCTTTGCTGTGGAATTCCAACTATGCATGAGATGCATACCAGTTGGAGCCGATACCTGCTCTGTAGGCGACGAATAATCCTGAGTATCTGCATATGCGGTACCAGAACCCATCCACATCATACCCGCCAAAATACCACTACTTGCACCCAATAAAATACGCTTTTTAACCTTGTTATATCGTTTATATTTCATTATTTGATGTATTATTTTATAGTTTACTCACACTATTTGATACATCTTAATCATGAATTTATTTCATTGACTATTAAACTTTTTTATTCCATATGCATGGATTTCTCCATTGACTATATCACCAGCCACGAAAACGTGATCTCCGATTGTAATAAATAAAGAAACCTGTGTTGAGGTGGGTGTAATAACTCGTATAAGACGGCTTTCCTCGTCAGTGTCTGGGTGCATCATGAACGTATTATCCTCTATTTCTCGTACCACCCCTTCAAATACACCTCTGTCTTCATGAGGATGGCGTAGCCCTGTATAGAAGCCACCTACAACAGGCAATGCGTTATGCTCTGCACGATTCATTATCCTGCCGTGGATAGGTGTGGCAGTATTTACGACATAACTGACAACTACAATACATATTGCCGTGCCAGCAAACAGAAATATTGTCGGACTATGATACCCAAACCGAAATCGCTTGAGAAGAAGGCCGAGTATTGTAACGAGCACAATATCAACCAAAAACACTACCCATGGAAACAGAACAATAAACACGAAAACTCCCCTCCAACCAAATCCCAGCAGAAACAGTCGCCCACTTATCGAGAGACTAAACAATGTGTAGCTAATCAGGAAAATCGAAGTAATCAAAATAAGAACCATAAGGAGAACAGAGATAATCACGGAGAAAATAAAATAAATTTTTGGGCGCATTGAAACCTCCCCCGCCTCAATTTTTTCGAGAACTTTTTGTTTGAGATTTTCTTGTGTATGTGTGTCGTTCATATATTTAATGTAAATCAATCTTTAGATCAGCATACGATTTGCGGAGAGCGGCTTTAGCCCGACTGAGCCGGATTCCTACCGTTCCTATTGGTATCCGCAAAATGTCCGATATTTCCTGATAACTGAATTCCTCGAGATAATACAACACGAGGATTTCTCGGTAATTCGGCGACAGTTTCTCGAGTCCTGCGTCCACAATTTTTCTCATTTCTTTTTGCTCTCTCTCTTTTACAATCGGATCGTCCACCACTGTGTGAGATATAAGCGTATCAAAATCAAACATATAGAGTGGCGAACGAGATTGTTTCTTGAGTGCATTCACGTATGTGTTGTGTGCGATACGGTAGATCCACGATGAGAATTTCTGTTTGGTGTCAAAACTCTGGATATTTTGATATGTTTTTATAAACACCTCTTGTACCACATCTTCTATATTGTCTTGATTTGAGAGAAATTTATTGCCATATCGAAAGAGCTTTCGCTCGTAGCGTTCCATCAGTATCCCAAACTGTTCCTTGTCTCCATGTTGGACTAGAAGGGCCAGTTCCTCGTCGGTAAGCTCTACAGCGGGTATATTCATCTCTGTAACTATATAATTAGTACACCTAGGAATCAACATTCTTTCATATGCAAAAGCTTTGAATATAAATTATCCAAAAGTAAACGTAAAAGCATTCAGTCCCGCCTTGGGCACATCAATTTCCAAAGTATGTTTGCCGTAGTCCTCTCCCTGGATCAGAGTGTAGAGTTGGTTGCCACTTATTGTTACAGTGTTCACTTTTTTGCCATCACGTAAAATTGTGATCGTCATGGGTATATCGCTACTTGCCACAAAATACACATTTTTTGCGTCATAATTAAAAAATATTTTTGTCTCGCCTTTTGATGTTGCATACTCAGGAGAGATATTCCATACGCCATCCAGATACAGCAAGTTATCGTATCGCGAGTTTGGAATTGTAAATACCTGAGATCCATTTATTCCCTGCCTACCGTTTGCCAGGTACTCATTCCGACTGGATCCAAAATATGTTTCAGGACTCGCAATTTTTCTTGGATCAACCGAAACCACATTTGTGGGCTGTGCGATAGGTTCCGAAACGGGAGCGTTATTTAATTCTGAAAGTGCGGACTGGATTGCGAGTTCTGTTTCCTCGTACCCACCTTCGCCAATATGATCGTAAATAATCTCACCACGACTATTTATCAGATATTTTCTCGGCCAATACTGATTTCCGTATGCATTCCATGTCGCGTAGTCGTTATCCATGACTACCGGATACTCGATACCAAACCGCTTGATCGCGTCTTCTACATTGGATTGCACTTTTTCAAATGCAAATTCCGGAGTATGTAGTCCGATCACCTCGAGTCCCATGTCTTTATATTTTTTGTACCACTCCACAACATATGGCAATGTCCTCTGACAGTTGATACAGCTGTATGTCCAGACATCCAGCAGAATAACTTTTTTTCCCTTGAACTCGCCGATTGTGATAGGTTTGCCATCTGTATTTATAAATCCACTAGGTTTTACTATTTCAGGAGCCTTGGGACCATGCGAGATATTTTTTGATGTAGTGCTCGATGTATTTGTATTTAAAAATCCAAGTTCGTTACTGTTATATACATTTGGCATTGTTTGTAATCCTAAAAGTTTTTGTTCTATACGAGTCACATCAAATATTCCATGTGCAAGGAGTGACGCCTCGATTTTTTTATCTACCCCAAACATAATTCCAATACCAAGAATAATGAATAGTAGCCCGAGACTTCGTTTGAATATGCCGTGACTATCCGCAATTCCACCGAGACGCGCAATAATTTTCTGTCCTAAAAATGCCACAACAAGAAGCATCCCCGAAAGCCCAACTGCATAGGCTAGCAAATCAATCGTCCCCACCAGGAGTGACTGTGGCAATACAGTAGCCAAAATAACAAAATATGTTGGAGAGCATGTAGAGAACACTGGTCCTAGTGAGCCGCCTACAATAATATCTCCCCAGAAACTTTGTTTCTGATACCCCACTCCAAGTATTCTATTTGAGTCCACTGATAGTCGCGAAACAAATGGAATATTCTCCCATAACTCTGGAAAAAGGTTCACGAGTCCAAATAGTACAATAATGGATCCAGAAATAACTGCCCAGACTTCCGGTGGTATTGAAATAAAAAGTGTTGAGACTTTTAGAATAAATGTAAAGACGATAACAGAAACACCAAGAGACAATGCAATTGTGATGGCTTTCTTTTTGTTTTTCTCACCCACTACTGAACTTCCAACAATAACTGGCAAAAGTGGTAATGTACACGGTGCGAGAATAGTGAGCACACCCGCAACAAACGAAAGTATGAAAAGTATCATGAGTTGTATTATCGCACATTGGTTTTTTATGGTCTACCTTGTATACTTATTATATGGAACCAAACACATCAAATATTGAAGCGAGAATGCAACTTTTGGAGCAGAAAATTGACAGTATTTATATTTCTGTCGAGAAAACACGAAATTATTTTAAATGGTCAGCTATTATTACAGTCGTGTTATTTGTCTTGCCACTTATTGGAATACTATTTGTTGCACCTTCATTTATTTCCAACTATACGACCACACTCCAGGATTTGAGCCAATAATGATTCAGACAAAACAAAAAATGCAAAAACTTATTTACCGGAGCTTTTGTATTTATACATTCTTCATTTGTTTCAGATATACTGAAATAGTTCACAAATAGGAGTCATAGACAGAATTATCAGTATAAAAAAATCATGAATACAATAACATTTCCATATACAAATCTACTAACGGTTTTTAAAAAAATACTCGTTTTCTTTGGAATTGAAGAGGATCAGGCACGGGAGAAAGAGGAGCTTTCAGGCGAACATGAGGAGGAGCGCAATGAACTAAATGAAAAGCACCAAGCAGAACGAGATGCAGAAAAAGAACGCCTCGCAAAAGAAGCCGATGAAGCAAAGGCAGAAAAAGAAGATGCTGAAAGACGAGAAAATGAGGCAACAGAAAAACAAAAAGAATTATAAATGAATACGCAAATAGCACATCCAGTTTACTCGGGATGTGCTATTTGTTTTCTGACATTTTCAAAATAGTGTCAAAATGCCTTTTGAGTACCGGCTGTACAGACAATCTACTGCCCCGCTGGACCAGCATCATGTCATCCAAATCACGAGAAAATCTAATCTGTGGTAGTGTGACAGGATTCTTAAATTTACTGACAAATTTTATATCAACACACATCCACATTGGATTTTCGATGGTTGATTTTGGATCAAAATGATCATTACTCGTATCGAGAGCCGTAGTGTCTGGGTGTGGCAGACTGGCAACCTCAGCAACTCCAACCACACTCGGTGGATTTCCACCCGAGTGATAAAACAATACTGGATCACCTATTTTCATCGAGTCACGCATAAAATTCCGTGCCTGATAATTACGAATCCCAGTCCATGCTGTTTTCTTGTCTTTTTTCAGATCATCTATCGAATAGCAATCCGCTTCACTTTTTACGAGCCAGTAATTCATACCATTTTATTTTATCATATGATATTCAGTAATTATTTTTTAGAAGGAAACGTATACCCTTCAGCAAGAAGGATCTGCCTTTTTCTTTCTACTCCGCCACGGTTGTATCCACCCATACCACCGTCCGAACGCACTACTCTGTGACACGGAATATCCGGAGCAAAGTTTGCTTTCATAATACTCCCTACTGCTCGCGAGGCACCTGGACTCCCCGCCTTTGTCGCGACCTGTTTGTATGTCAAAACTTTTCCCTTAGGAATCTTCCTCACAATATTTTTAACTTTTTGAGTGAAGGTAAACATGTTCCATATTAATTAACTTATATTTGTTTTCTAGAACTGACGTAGATGGATGAAATCCGCGAAGGGAGAGGAAAATAATTGGAGACGTACACCGGTACGTTGAGAATTATTTTCTGAATTCCGACAAAGGAGTTCGCCATCTACTAAGTTCTAGCTAGTATTTCCGTATCACCCCCTTCACAATCGCCGCCACCTTGAGTTCGTATTGTGGATAGATGGGTCTGTAATTTTTATTTGCCGGTAAAAGATAAATCTTGTCACCTTTTTTCTTGTAGTATTTCATTGTCCAACCCCCATCAACCTCGGCGATAACAATGTCTCCATCTCGTGGGTTACCACGACGCTCTGCTATGACCAAATCCCCCTCCTTTATTCCCTCGTCAATCATGGAATCACCTTTAACTTCGAGAAGATATGTGGATTCTTTGTTCCGAACAAGATATTCATCTAGATTGAGTGTATTCGATCTATCCTCGTCAACTGTTGTTGGGAATCCTGCCTCAACCAGTCCCAGAAGTGGCAAATCATTGTATGTATTTTCTGGTATTAATTTACCCTTTGAATCCTTGCTCACGACACCCTCCTCGATAAGTTTGTTGACGAGTTTGTATACAGCATTTTTAGACTTGAATCCCAGAATCGTCATGATCTCTGCATATCCAGGCATACGACCATTTCGTTTGTAGAATCCGAATATTTTGTTTTTGTATTCTATACTCATAGTATGAATTATTTCATTATAGAACAAATGTTGAAACGAGTTTGAGAGGCCTACCAAACCAACCTGATCTAGTCGCAGGACGGAGTGTCGAAAGCTGTGTCACCAGGAATTTGTGTCGGCGTGCCTCGCGCGCATATGACAGACCTTTTATTATTTTCAGGTCAATTTGTTCGTTCAAAATCTCTATTTCTTTGCGAACTGTTTTTTCTAATGTATTTTTGCTCATGGTGTATTTTGTTAACTTGTTAGATACAGTATAGGTGAACGAGTGTTCACCAGTCAAGAAAATTTGGTGTGGATAGTGGAGTCAGAAACAAAAAATTCCTTCACGCAAGTGGTGATGGAATTTAATGTGTTAATCAAAGGGTAATTTAGGAATTATTTCTTTGGTTTTTTTGCTTTCTTTTTTTCTTTTTTGTGTGTTTCTCCTTTTGCCATATAAAATATTTTAATTAATAATGCATTCAAATTCGCACACTTAAATTATATCATGAAGAGAAATTAAAATGCCATGAAGATTTTAACTTATGCATCAATTTTTGCTGCGAGAATAAAATCATTGTTGGAAAGTCCACCAATCGCATGTGTTGTCAGAACTATCGTAACATATTTGTATTCTGTCAGATGAATATCTGGGTGATGACCCTCGTCCTCAGCGATTTCTGCAACTTTGTTCACAAATTCGATTGCTGAAGCAAAATCTCTAAATTCGTATTTACGACTGATACTTGCGTAATCACTTGCAAGTTCCCAGTCTGGAATATGTTTCAAAAGAATCTCTGCATCATCACGAACAATAGGATCCACACCCCCTTCACACGGTACGCATTTTTGTTCTGTAAGATTAATTTCAGTTTCGTCCATAAATATATTTAATTAATATAGTATATCATGCAAAAAGCATTCTCCTTACTCTAGAAATAATCGTGCGAGACGAATTTTCAGATACGATGGATTTTTCTTTTTCTTCTGGAGAAAATAATACACCGGTGCGAGACTCGTTGCTTTGGTTTTTTCAAACGCAGACAAAATTTCATCGAGTTCACTCCGTTTGAACTCGCGACGTAGATATGCAATATCCGGACATGCATCCTTGTCTTCTTCCATCAATTTCTCAATATGTGATACAATCGTCTCCGCTTTAAGTCCACGGAGTTTGGCGATTTCATCGAGTGGAATTTCATCTCTGAGCAAATCCGCTGTAATTTGCTCCGTCGATTTTTTCATTTCTTTTTCTTTCTTTTTGATTCTCACTTTTTCCTCTGGCTCTATCGTTTTTATATATGCATTTTGTCGTGCGGTGATTTCGGATCGTGACATAGTTTTCAAATCCTCCACTGCATCCACTGACATATCTCGAAACTCTCTATCACGCTCCAAAACTTCCGCGTCAACTTCAAGTGACAAGTCGTTGAATCCTAGAAGTTTCATCCCACCGAGTGACCGCACCCGAGAGAGTGCCACATATCCCATTCCCTTTACAAACGATTTTGACAAATCCAATTCCATAGCATCGAGTGACATTCCCTGACTTTTGTGGACCGTAATAGCCCAGGCAAGTCGCAGTGGAAGCTGGCTTATTTCTGCTTTTGTTTTACCTTCCTCCTCGATTTTCCATGACTGTGCAGAAACATGGAATACCTGTCCGCTCGTAGTACGCACCACTGGATCGCCAAATGTATTGAAATCCGTCACCACTCCGAGTGTTCCATTTACATATCCGCCCTCCATATGATTTTTGGTAAACATAACTCTGGCACCAATTTTGAGTTCCAAAATTTCTGGCGACAGACAACTTTTCTTGAGTGAGTCTGCAATATAGCTCGAACCCTTCCACGCCATCGTATATTTTTTTGCATTTCCCGATACCAAACTCAAATGTTGTTTGTTGATACCATCCACGTCTATATTGTGCGTAAAAAGTTTGGTGGGTTCCACACCTGATTCTGGATCTTTATTAAATCTCGATTTCAAGAGATCAATTGTATTCTGCGTGACTGCATTTTCACGAATCTGATTTAAAATAGATAGATATGTATTATCTTTTTGACGATGTTGTTCGGACAAGTGACATATCGTGAGATTTGCTCGCTCCCAGCTATCTGCCTTGTAGGCGAATTCGGACTCGACCACCTCACCGCGCGTCACCGGCGGAAGCTGAAAAAAGTCACCACAAAGAATGACTTGCATTCCACCAAAGGGTCGCTCGGATCGTTTGAACTGCCGACAAATCCACTCGATCAGATCGAGTCGGTAGTGGTGTAGCATTGACACCTCGTCTATAATCAGAACTTTTGTCCGATCAAAACGCTTGTACAAATACTGCCGCTCCATGAGATCTTCGATGTCGTAATCAGTGAGAGTACTACGTACACCAAGTCCCGACCACGAGTGTATCGTCATACCACCGAGATGTGTTGAAGCGATGCCAGTAGACGCGGTTACAGCCACATCCACCGCATGTGATTTGAGGTATTTGATATATTCATTGAGAACATACGTTTTACCACTCCCGGCCGGTCCAGTGAGAAAGACATTTTTGCCAAGTTTCAAAATATCGAGCGCTTCGGATTGCAACATGTTCATATTGTATCAGTACTTTGCCCAACTTGACAAATATCCACTTTGGGTGTATGATAGTGGAGGAGAAAAAGATGCCCTTAATAAAAGACGATGCGCGGAGAGACTGGTTGTTGTTTCTTCTTTTAATGTTGGCGATCGGAGCAGGAATTTTTGCCTGTATTACCAACGACAAAGTTTTTTTCATATTCGCCCTCGGAACTGGAATTTTTCTACTGGTGCTCGGAATCCTAATACTCGGGCCTCGACCCGATCACAGCCCGGTAATGAAGGAACTCATTCAGAAAACTCTCGAGTTCGAGAGAAAGCCCGACTCCCAGTAATGGGGTCGGGTTTACGTTTTATATTTGTATAGTGACAAAATTTTTTAATGTAGTAGTGTTACAAACGGAGGAGTCATGTTTACATTTTTCGCATTTGCAGTTCTTGGTCTCGTCAACCTACAAAAGGATGACGGGGGAGGTTCACACAAGAAGAGAAACTACTGGATCCTGATCCTGAAAATCGTTGGGTCCTGCATAGCGAGTTGGCTACTTATGCAGTTTATCATAGCATCACATCATAGCACCGTACTCGAAAGAGTCGGTGCTTTCATTTGTATTGCTCAAAGAATTTTTGCTCAAGGTCAAGGCGAAGTTTGAAAAAGGCGAGGAGCCGTACTTAGTGGTACGGTGACGAGAATTTTTTAAACTTCAACGCAGAGATTGAGCAAAAAGACCGAGCAACTTAGCTATTTCTCTTGCCATGGAGTAACATCTCCACCGCGTGTTCCATATCGCCCGCAAGTGTTATCTGCCCACCGTTAATAAAGAAAATCTGATCCGCATTACGTATCGTGTTCAGTCGGTGCGCGATAATCACTTTTGTAGTTGTAGCAGGTAGTTTTGCCAAAATTTCTTCGAGCAGTTCCTCTGTGACCGTATCAATATTTGCAGTGGCCTCGTCGAGTATCAAAAGTTCTGGCTTGCGAAGTACGGCTCGCATGAACGCGATGAGCTGCTTCTGTCCGAGACTCACACTGTTGCCACTCGTTGAAACAGGGGTATCTAATCCCTCTGTAAACCGCGCAAGAAGTTTAGAAAGATTTGCATCCTCTAAAACTTTTAATAATTCCACACTCGTATACCCTGCCAATTCTGTGTTTCCATACAATATATTGTCTCGCACTGTTCCAGTAAACAGGAACGGTTCTTGCAAAATAAATCCAATTTTCTGTGTGCGTTCCTTTGGAGTGTACGTTCGAATATCATGACCAGAAAGTAACACTGTTCCCTCGGACGGATCAAAGAGTCGTGCCATGAGGGATGCAGTAGTTGTTTTACCTCCACCAGTTGGCCCCACGAGCGCATACGTTTTACCTGGCAATAATTCCAGATTAATATCGCCGAGCACCTCCACGCCGTTTGGATAATGAAAATGAACGTGATCAAATCTCAGAATTGCAGACGACGCAGAGCGAGTTTTCTCCGTCTCACTTTCTATTATGATCGGCATATCTGACTCGAGTGCGAGCACTTCTGAAATACGATCAAACGCTGCGAGTGCTAACTGAAACGATGCCCAGATAGCAGCCAGTTGTCGTAATGGACTGTAGAAATTGTTTACATACAACAAATATCCAATCAAAATTCCGATTGTGATATGTCCATTCAAAATAAGGGAAATACCGTAACTAATCACAATGAGCTGAGCGAGCATGGAAGCCAGTCCATATAGCGGTGTGAAAATGTTGTTTGCAATTCCACTCTGAACTGATGCCTGAAAATTGCTTTCATTTACCCCATGAAATTTTTCTCTAAAATAGTCTAAACGGTTGAATGCGACAATCACTTTGAAATTGGCGAGGCTTTCCTGAATTTCCGAACTCATACCACCGACAGTCTGCAAACTTCGGAGGTTTCTGCGTTTGACCCAACCAGAAATAATCTGAGTAAAAATGAGAACACACAATGCTGGGACGAGTGCCGCAGAGCCCAGACGAATATTGATAACAAGCAAAAATATTCCCGCTCCTAAAATGAGAAAGAAACTACCAATAAACTGCATGATACCCTGCGAGAAAAACATATTGAGCCGATCGGTGTCATTGTTGATACGCGAAATCAAGTCCCCTGCCTTATTCTGATTAAAAAATGCAACGGGTAATTCCTGGAGTTTTGTAAAAATTGAATTACGGAGTTTAAATAATACACGGCGACTGACCCCACCCATGATCATCGTTTGTAAATACCCGCCGACAAGGCCAATAAGATATATTCCGACCAAAATTCCAGAAAATAAAAGCACGCCATGAAAATTTTTAAGGCGAATATACGTATCTACTGTATGACTAACAACAATCGGCGCAACAAGCGTGGCCAGAGAATTCACGATAATTGCAATCATTGCAATGACAAGATTTCGTTTCTCTGTAGCGAGAAGTGGCGCAAGTTTCCGCATCGCAGTCAAAAAACTGGGTTTAGGGCCAGATGTATTTGTCTTTTGTGTATTAAGCGTGTAATTCATAATGGTTTAGACTTTGTTGCGAATTATAAATCTGTACGTATTCCGGCGAAACTTTCAAGAGGTGTTTGTGCGTGCCAGATGCGAGGACTTCTCCCTCCATGAGGAGAATAATCTGATTATACGTTTCGATCGAGGAGATTTTTTGTGTGACAGAAATAAGCGTAATGTCCGGATAATTTTTGGAAATATTTGAGAGGATTTTTTGCTCCGTGTTAGTGTCCACTCGCGCAGTAAAATCATCGAGGAGAAGAACCTTTGGATCATGAGCGAGTGCACGCGCAAGCATGATGCGCTGTTTCTGTCCGCCAGAGAGACTTGTACCACGTTCCGATACAATGGTGTCTAGTTTCTCTGGAAGAGCACGAATGAAATCATCGAGTTCCGCTGTATCAATCGCCTTTTGTAGGGACTCATCTGTTACGGTATTACTAAACGCAATATTTTCACGTACCGTGAGGTTGAACATGATACTGTCTTGAAACACAAATCCAACCTGGTCATGAAGCGCTTGTTTGTTGTATTTATCGACACTCTCGCTGTCATACAACACCTCGCCTGACTGGGGCGTGAGTAGTCCAGTGAGCACATACAGAAGTTGTGTTTTACCTGCAGCAGTCGGGCCAATAATAGCAGTTTTAGTTCCAGCCTTAATTTCAAATGAAACATGTTTGAGTGCAATTTTCTCGCCAAATGCGACCGTGACATCTCGCATTGCGATATTACCTTGGATGGGATTTTTTAAAACACCAGTGTCTGTACTTTCAGGAGCATTGAGCACCTCCGTGAGTCGCACGTACGATGCATTGGCCTGTGCAATAAGCGAGCTCACAAATCCGATAACCAAAATCGGAAAAATGAGAATGGCAAGGTAGCTGTTGAACGCACTGAACTCCCCGAGAGTCAGTGTTCCCTGGATTATAAAATGTCCGCCAAGTGCGAGAATGATTACTGTCGCAATACTCGTCGCAAATGTAATCGCCGGAATAAGTCCCGCAAAAAGGCGAAGAATTTTCAGACCAATATCGCGCGCCTCTGTGTTTGCATCTACAAATTTCTTGTATTCATTTTCGTGCGAGTTAACAATACGAATCAGCGCAGCTCCCAAAATACTTTCGTTGATAACTTTGTTCAGCCAGTCGATCGCCTCCTGTGATTGTTTAAATAGTTTTTTTACTTTTGAAAAAATAACAAAAAAGAGAATGCCGAGAAATGGAATAATTCCGAGAATGGCAAGACCTAGTTTCCAATTGATAAGGAGGAGGAGCGTACTCGCACCAATAATGAGGAAAACGGACGAAATGAGGGATGAGATAGCCTGTGACACAAATGTTTTGACTGCATCCACGTCCGATGTGAGGTTGGTGAGGAGTTTTGCCGGAGTGACGCGTTCGACATATGCGTAGTCCTGAACGGAAATTTTGGCGGTGAGTCTCGTACGCAAATCCCTCGCCACACGCTCTGCTGCGTATGTCTGCACAACACCCTGTAAATACGTGAATACAAATACAACAACCGCAATCAGAATAAAATCAAGCACGACGGTGTGTGACAGGAGTCCGCTACGCACAAATGTGTCAATCGCTCGAGAAATGATTTTCGGAATGACGAGCATGAGAGCGTTTGCAGAAATAGTAAATAGCACGAGGAGTGTTATAAATCCCGCGTACGGTCGAAGTAGCCCCCAGAGACTGCCGGCTACAGGAATGACCGCTTCCTTTTGTGAATTAGTATTTGAAACCATATTTTAAACCAAGAAATGCAAAATAGATAAGACTATAGTATACCTCATTTACATTTTACTTTCCAACCTTTTTTCTTATTTCTTTCCTTTATTCTTCCACTCCTCTATTTTCTTGTGATCACCTGAGAGGAGTACTTTTGGTACACGATATTTCTTTTTTTTGTATTCAAAAACTTCTGGACGTGTGTAGACGTCAGAACTTGAAATACGAGACTCTTCGAGAGAGCTGAAATTGCCAAGCACTCCTTCTACTTGGCGTGATATGCAGTCGATCACGATTTCCGCGGGCAGTTCCCCACCAGTCAGTACGAATGGTCCTACTGAAATATCTTCTGTTTTGAAAATCTTTTTGACACGTGCATCAATGCCTTCGTATCTACCAGAAATTAAAATGATGTCTGTGTATTTTTTGGCGACACCTTTTGCATACTCAGTTGTAAACTGCTTGCCAGATGGAGAAAAGAAAATGATTTTAACTTTCCTGTTTTCTCTTTTGACTTTTTGGCTTTTTGTTTTCGATGCAGTTTGCTTTCCTGGCTTTTTGTTTATTTTTGCAAGCGCTTTTTCAATAGCTTTCACTACTGGCAGTGCCTGAATGACCATACCCGGACCACCACTGTATGGTTTCTGGTCCACTCGTTTCCATTTGTCATCCGAGTAGTCACGAGGATTATAAAACATCACCTTGATTTTCTTGTCCTCTATCGCCCGCGACAAAATCGACTCCCCGAGATAGGAGGTAAATGAATCAGGAAAAAGTGTAATGATATGAAAATTCATATAATAAAAATGTGATACCACTGTACCACATTTTTATTATTTAGTCTATTTATTTGAAATTAGAGTTTGAGGTCAGCCATTGCGTCGTCGAGGGACTTAGTCGCAGATCCTGTTGCCGACTTTACCTCTTTCATTCCGCCGGCTGGCTCGTTTATTTTGAGGTTTACCCGTGCGTTGTTTTTCATACCTACAACTCGGAGTAATGTGCGAATCGCCTTTGCAGTGTTACCCTCGCGACCAATTATTTTACCCATGTCCGCAGGATTGACATCGAGTGTCATGAGGACACCCATTTCATCTACTGTGCGGACGATTTTGACGTCTGCAGGATATTCTACTAGTGCCTTAATAACAAAGTCTAGAAATTGTACATCGTGTTCCATGAGTTCAAGTTAAATTGTAAAGCTGAGCAAACGATAACAATATAATTATAACAGTGGAGAATAAAGAGTCAATGAACATTGACTATGCAACCGCTTCTTCTGTGGTTTCAGCGGCTGTGGGAGCTGGGGTTTCCTCAACAGGTGCTTCTGAAGCTGCGGTCGGTGCAGATTTTGCCTCCACACTAGGGGCCTCAGGATTACCTGATGCATAAGTGTTCGCTTCGGCTCCCTTAGCGTCTTTAACGATTGCTTTTTTAAGTGGCAATGTGTTGATTTTCTTTCCTGTTATGATTTTCTTGTCCACGAGTAGGTTGTGAACTGTGTGCGAAACTTGTGCACCCTGGGACATCCAGTATGTCACTCGGTCTGTTTTCATGACAGCATCATTTCCATGGCGAGCATCATAGTTGCCAAGGATCTCTAAATATTTCCCACTTTTTGTCGAGTTTTTTGAGTCAGTAAGAACAAGTCGAAATGATGGTTCGTGTTTGCGTCCTACTCGCTGTAATCGTATTTTTAACATGTCTGCTATGGTAACAGAAATCATAAAATAGGTCAACCATGATTCCGAAATTATCCTATCTATGATATGCTAGCGCCATATGAACAAAACTTTTGTGGGTCCGCTGAGTGTAAACACCAAGGGAATTGGCTTTTTTCTTATTCCAGATGAAAATGGCGAATTCAAACCACGTGATAAACAAACCGACGCAGACACACTCGAAATCCAACCAGAAAATATTTTGAAGGCATTTCATGGAGATGTTGTCGAGGCAGTGGCAACTGGTGAGAAGTTCTACAACAGACCACAAGGCAAAGTGCTTAAAATTGTCACACGCTCCAAAAGCGAGTTTGTGGGTGTCGTGCAAAAACATGATGGAGCAACATTTGTTGTGCCCGATGACAAACGCGTGTACGTGGATATTTTCCTCCCCGATGGAACTATTGCTGAGGACGGCGATAAAGTGCTGGTTGAAATAACCGACTGGGATGCAAAAAACCTCGAAGGTAAAGTGGTAAAAGTGATTGGTAAAAAAGGTGAAAACAATACAGAGATGGAATCGATAGTACTTGAAAAAGGATTCCGTATCGAGTTCCCCGCTGACGTAGAGCGCGAGGCAGATGAACTCCTCCGAACATACAAGAATCATTTTGAGGAGGAACTCAAAAATCGACGTGATATGCGTGGCACAACAACCATGACTATTGACCCTGCGGATGCAAAGGACTTTGACGACGCGATTTCATTTGTGGATCTTGGAAATGATATATATGAAATCGGGGTACACATTGCGGACGTATCATATTTTGTGACTCCAGGCTCTGCTCTCGATCGTGAATCCGAAAAACGTGGTCTCTCTGTGTATCTTGTAGATCGCACCATACCCATGCTTCCCGAAGTACTTTCAAACGACCTCTGTTCACTCAATCCAAACGAAGACAAGTACACATTTTCAGCAGTGTTTAAAATAAACAGCAAGGCGGAAATTTTAGACATCTGGTTTGGGCGGACAGTCATACATAGTGACAAACGATTTTCATACGAGGATGCACAGGACGTACTCGATAGCAAAACAGACGGACCATATCAAAAAGAACTTTTGACTCTCCGTAGTGTTGCTCGAATACTCGAAAAAAATAAATTTCAAAACGGCGCAATCAATTTTGAAACAGAAGAAGTTAAGTTTGAACTGGATTCAACCGGCAAGCCAATCCGCGTATACAAAAAGCATCGTCTCGACACACACAAACTTGTTGAGGAATACATGCTCCTCGCAAACCGTGCTGTGGCAAAATACATTTGGCAGTCACAAAGTGCTCCGAACAAAAAAGGTTCACAGTCTGTGTATCGTATTCACAATGTGCCAGACAAGGATCGCATTGCAAACCTTGCAGAGTTTATCAAAGCTCTCGGATTTGATTTGAAAAATAAGGACGGAGCAGTGACATCGCGAGATATTGGTGTGATGCTTAAAGAAGTAGAGGGGTCACCGAGCGAGGAACTAATCAAGACTGCGACGATACGAAGTATGGCAAAAGCTGTGTACTCGACTAAAAATATTGGACATTTTGGACTAGCGTTTGAATACTACACGCACTTTACTTCTCCTATTCGTCGCTACCCTGACTTACTGGTACACCGATTTTTGGAACGCGAAATAAAAGGTGGCAAAATAGAACAAGACGAATACGCAAAATACGAACGCATTTGTCTCGCATCATCAGAGCTCGAGAAAAAAGCGGCAGACGCCGAACGTGCAAGTATCAAATACAAACAAGTTGAATACATGACTGACCATGTCGGAGAGGAGTTTGATGGCACAATCACCGGCGTTACCGAATGGGGTATCTATATAGAAGAAAAGGAAACAAAATGCGAAGGTATGGTCAAAATCCGCGACATCGGTGACGACTTCTACCAACTTGATGAAAAAAACTACACCCTCAAAGGTGAGAAAACCGGACGCAAATTCACCCTCGGTGACTCTGTGCGATTTAAAATTGTTGGAGCGGATATGGAGAAACGAGTACTGGATTATGCAATAGTTTAAATTTTATATACAAGAATGGGACCACAACGTGGTCCCATTTACTATTTCATCAGCGCCCACACATTTTTCTTAAACTCCTCGAACTCGCTCTCCGTTTCGGTACTGCCAGTTGCGAGGGGGTCCAAGTTGTCATACATTGCCAGAAGCGAGTCGAGACGATCTCTAAACCTTGCTCTCCCAACAATTTTTTCAGTCTCAACATCCCTAAAAGGGTCCTGACTATCTACCATTACCAGTTACCTCCTGAGATATTTATACACTTTTTACATAAAAGCGAAAGGGCCACCGCCGATGGTAGCCCTTTGAGATTATGCGTCCGATGCCTCCATTGCGGTGAAAGCTATAACAAGTCCGAAGAGCTCGTACGCAATTCTACCAAGCAACAACAGGTTAATCTCAGCACTCAAGAGCGTCAGTCCTGCCATGACTCCCACAGGACTTTCCCACTGTAGTCGTGCCACAACCATCACTATTCCCATCAGCACGGATGCAACACAGAGGCCGAGACCCTTGTATCGCAAAGTGAACTGACGCAAAACAAGCGTCAGGAGCCCTAGCAAAAAAATAATCCATGTAGCCATGTTCCAGAACATACAAACCCTCCTACAAAAACACTACTCTTAAAATTAAATTTTGTAAAATGCTACTTTGCTACCGCAACGGCCTCATCGAAAGCGACTGATAATAGTTTCGATCCACCACCGAGACCCATAGTAACTCCGTATAAGATTCCAGCTCGAGACATTGTCTCGCGATTGTGAGTAATCACAATGAGTTGTGAATACTTGGAAAGGTTTTCAATCATGTCTGCATACTTTTTGGAGTTTGCTTCATCGAGTGCAGCGTCTGTTTCATCAAGAATAATAAATGGTGGCGGATTGACCTGAGAAATAGCAAACAAAAGTGCAATAGATGTCAGCGCTCTCTCACCACCTGAAAGCATCATGAGACCTTTTACTTTTTTCTTGGGCAGACTAACTTCGATATCAATTCCCTCCTCAACTGTTTCGTCATCGGTCATTTCTTCCACATCTTCTGTTTCGAGCAGACTGTCTGTGTCCTTTTTCTTGCGCTTTGGTGGAAGGGAAAGTGAGAGGTGTGCCTCGCCTCCTCCAAACATGAGTGCAAAATATTCTCGAAACTGTGTGTTGATTTTTTCAAGTCCCGTTTTGAATTCTACAGAAAGTCGCGTGTCGAGATCTGCGATAAGTGCCGAAAGTGATGTTGCAGACTGTTCCAAATCCGTGAGCTCCTTTGCTAGAAATTCGTCTCGCTCAGACGCGTCAGTGTATTCTTTCATTACATCTGCCCCACCGATTCCGCCCGCATCCTCGAGACGGATTTTTATTTTCTCTATCGCTCTACGTCGCTCCTCCTGGATTCCCCGCGACTCATTGTAGTCAAATGAAAGTGCCTCGAACTGCAGGACATCACGTCCAAGCATCATCGCGAGCTCTGTAAGTTCCCTCTTGAAATCTTCTTTGACCAGCCTCAAATTTTCCTCATCGGCGTGCAGTGTGTGGAGTCGTGACCGCACCTCCTGATCCTCTGCCATGATCCGAAACACCGCTTTTTCTGCATCTCGATTTGAATCCTTTTCACGTTCAATATTTTCTTTGAGAGTGTTGTACTGTGCCGACAACTCATTCTCGCGATCCTTGACCTGTGCAAGTGATTCTTCAATGTGTTTTTTAGATTCTTTAAGCTCCTCAATATCTCTCTGCGCATCTGCAAGGAGCGACATATCAACCTTATCTTTGTTATGATCAATAAAATTTGTAACAAGTCCGAGGACTTCATCGAGAGTAGAAATAAGCACAGCTACATCATCAGAACTCTTTGCAAATTTTATTTTTTCCTCAATTTCTCCCGAGAGTGTTTCGACAGAAACAAGTGTCACCGTTTTGTGTTCGTATGAATGCGCCACTTGCTCCTGCTTTTTGACCATTCGCACGAGCGAACTCACCTCGCCATCAACTCGTCCAAACTCCCGAAACAGATTATCTTTTTCCTCGCGAATATCATGAAGATTTTTCTCAAGCCCAATAAGCTCCTCACTTTTTTTGTCTTTATGAGATGCGTTTTCCAGAATTGCCTTTGCTTCCGCAAGTTCCCGCTCCAATTTTTCTGATTCTTCTGCAAGTGGCGCTTTTTCTTCGTGAATTTTTTTCTCAGTAGTTTTTATATATTCATCCTCACGTTTTGCATACTCGAGCGCTCTATCCCGCAATTCATTTTTTAATTCAAGAGTCTTCTGTACTTTCTCTACCTGTTTTTTTAAAAATTTAATATGAGGCATGATCTCCCGCCGAAGGGATTCCACTTGTGCAATATTTTCTCGAGTTTTGACGAGCTTTTTTTCACTTTCGGTTTTCTTGTACTGATACATCTTGAGACCAAGCGCATCCTCGATAGCGGATTTACGTTCCTTGGTTGTACTATTCAAAATCCTGTCCGCCTCGCCCTGAGAAATAATATGATGACCAGATGAGCCAATGTGTGCTGACAGGAGAAGTTCCACAACGTCTTTTAGTCGTACCTGTGAGCCGTTGATGAGATACTCGTTGACCGAGTCACGATGCACCGCACGCTCGATGGTCACCGTCTCAAAATCAACGGGAAGAAATTTAGTGCTGTTATCAAATGTTACTTTGACACTCGCCCGGTTTGCACGAGGCAGGTCACCGGTGCCGTTGAAAATGAGATCCTCGCCCTTTTTACCACGCAGGCTTTTTATCGACTGCTCACCGAGCACAAATCGAAACGCCTCCGCAATGTTTGATTTCCCCGAGCCATTTGGTCCCACGATAGCAGAAATGGGAGAAGAGAAAGTCAGTTCGCTTTTTTTTGCAAATGACTTGAATCCCGAGAGTTCAATAGATTTGAGATACATAGAAATATAATAACATAATCAATTTTTTTGTACGAAAAAGGTGGGTTTTTAATCCACCTTTATCCCAGACGTCTCAGTGTTTACAGCGAGGACCTCCTCAAGATCCCCCACTAAGTTATGAAGATTAGTATCGCGCCAAACACCGCCTTTTTTGCAGATTGCAATATCAAGGCGCGAGATTTCCTCGAGTAGTAACTTCACCCGTGCATGATGTTCGGCCAACCTCTCCCGAACAACCCACTCACGATCTTCAGAACTAAATTCTCCTTTTGGAAAACGAGGGCCCTCGACAGGGCGATCCTCACGAAAAATCTTGCGAGCAACTCCTGCCATAGAACCTCCTCACTTTATAATAACATAGAAAATTTTCTTAATTCCAACCACGGATTTTGAGTGCCTCTCGTGCCGCCATCTGCTCTGCATCTTGTTTTGAATCCCCTGTTCCTTGTGCCACTAAATCCTTGCCGATGTAGACACCAACTGTAAATTTCTTTTCGTGATCTGGTCCCGACTCACTGACTGTTTTGTATGATGGAGTAACAGCATCGTATTCCTGCGCCTTTTCCTGAAACAAACTTTTAGAATCAATAAAACTTCCAGCAGAAATAATATCGTCAATAAGTGGAGTGAAATTTTTCTCTATAAATCCCTGCGCAGTGTCGTAACCTTGATCGAGATAAATAGCACCAATAATAGCCTCGAGAGCATTCGCAAGAATGTATTGTCGTGCACGTCCGACATCCTTGGTCTCACCTTTGGATAGCAGTAGGTAGTCATTGATTGAAAGTCGAGTAGCGATTTCAGAACATGTCTGCGCGTTCACGAGGGCTGACCTGTAGGCAGTCAAATCGCCCTCATTTTTTTCTGGATATTTTTTAAACAGAAAGTCTGTAATGACGAGTTCAAGCACCGCATCCCCGAGAAATTCGAGGCGTTCGTTGTGAGTGAGGCCCGACTGTTTATTTTCGTTTATATATGAACGGTGAACAAACGCCTGCATGAGGAGTGCCGGATCGTTGAATGTGAGACCTATATTTTTTTGAAATTCCGTAAAGTCGATTTGCATGGGTGCACTATACCACAGAAACTAGAGATTACCAATCATAGATACAATATTAAATAATCTCTTGCAACAAAAACAATAATTACAAATATTACCGTACCAAAGAGTGATATTTTTGAATAATTATCCTTATGACTTTTTCCACCAATAAGAATATATGTTAACTCATCAACAAACAATCCAAGTCCAACAGCATATAATATAAGAGAGTGAATTAGTAGTGTTATCAATATTCCAACTACTCCATACATCCAGTGGTGAATTCTAAACCCTTTTATTGTAGGTGCGGGTATAGGTTTAAGGAATAGAAAAATTCTAGTTACGATTACGGTTCCTAGAAAAATCATAAAAAAATGATGTGCCTCGATCATTTTATTTTTTGGAAATATCCAAACTCATAAGATCATAACTATCATCTACTTTATCTATTGTTTTAAAATCAAAATGTTTTACATAGTAATCTGGAATTTTTGCTGAAAGTAGAATTAATTTTGCATTTTTCTTCTTCCTTATTTCTTTAATAACTCGATCTACCAACAGCTTACCTATTCCTTGTTTTTGCAAATTAGGAAGGACGTTGACCCAGAAAATAGTCCAGATAGAATAATCCATCCATGACTGACTGAAACCTGCAAATCCTAGTATTTTACCCTTTTCTTCCGCAACAAAATATATTGGGGTTACCTGACTTTTACCAAACATATCCTTCAACTCAAGAGTTGCACTTCTCTGGTATTTCTTATTATAATTCTTGCCAACAATTGTAGCTGCTTGAGTAATATCTTTTTTCTGAAGTAAGCGAATTTTCATAAACTATAATGATTTAAGTTCCAATTTTTTAAACAATTCATATGCAACCATCGCACCATTCAAAGTACTGTGTGGATCAGGTTCTGGTGGTACATCAAATATTTCACATGTCTTTTTTAAACTCCAACTTTCCTGTCTCTTCAGACCTCTTTCCCATGCAATAGATAACAAATCTAATCTATGATAATCCATTTCATCTTTTACTTTTGTTTTTCTAAAAGCTTCATTCATAAATCCCCAATCAAAAGTGGTGTTGAAAGCACAGAAAATAGCACCTTTTGTTTTTTCAGCATATATCTTTACGGCTTCTGCTAAAGATACTGCATCTTTCCAATCAACTTCACTGTATCCATTTCTTTCCAATGCAGCTGACACTGCATTTTCAATATGTTCAGATTTAACTTTTACGTTAAGGGTATCCAGAATTTCAAAAGTATTTTGATCAAAAACAACCAAACCGATTTCCAATATTTCATGTTCAGAAAAAACAGACCCACTAGTTTCAAGATCAGTCATTGCTATGGGTCTCACTGACATGTTCATAATAAATATTATAACACAAATATCACTGATTTTTTCAGTGATATTTGTGTTAGCAACGACATGCTATTATTTCTTGAGCAGAATATTGATAGCCTGTGTCACGAGCGGGAGAATGTCATTGTAGAAATTGAGATCGAGAATATCGCCCATTTTGAACCATTTGGCATCGTCGAGACCGCCGGAATTTTTGAGTTCGAGTTCGATAAACGGCGACTCGACGAGATAGTATGTTACGTTCTTTTTTATTTTGCCTTTTTCGGGATGGTATGTCGTGTATTCATTACTGCCGAGTTTCTCTTTGATTTCAACATCGAGAGAAAGTTCGTCTTTGATTACACGCTTTATTTCCTCCTCCTGATTTTTGTCTCCCTCAATGTGTCCCTTGGACAAAGTCCAGCGTCCAAACACATCGTGAACGAGAGCGAGAAAAATATCATCGCCCGCACGTGCGAATACGACAGCACCACCAAGATATTCTACAGGTACTGGTGCAAGCGGATTTGCTTTTACCGTTTTATCTTTGGATGTTTCGTCTTTGCCTGGCTCACCGAGCTCCTTGTACACTGCGCCGAGCACACCGTTTACAAATTTACTCGATGTCTCTCCACCGAATGTTTTAGAAAGTTCGATCGCCTCGTTGATAGCAACTTTTGGAGGAACTTGTCCGCGATCAGAAAAGAGTAGCTCGCAGAGTCCGATACGGAGAATGTTTCGGTCCATCACACTGATTTTTTCTATTGGCCAGTCTGGTGCTGCTTTTTCAATAATAAGGTCAATGTCTTTTTGTTTGTCCAACACGCAGTCGAGGAGGTTTTCCATGAACGCGAAATCCCCCATTCCAGGAGCAAATTCCTCTGCGTTGCGTATGAAAATTTCTTTTGCCTCAGCGAGGCTTTTGTTATTAAAATCCCACTCAAAGAGTGATTGGAGAACTATTGACCGTGAAAGGTGCCTGTTTGCCATGACGTTCTGTATAGTATAAATGTTTTTGAAAAAAGTACAAACCACATACACACTTCTGTTGATTTTGAATTCTCTTTCTCCCAAAAGCTTTTCTGTCGCCGGAGTAATTTTCTGCTGAAAATTTTCCTCGCACTCCTGTCTACATGCAGTCCGTGATGCGCCGGAAAAGTTTTTGGTCGACGAGATTTCAAAATCAAAAAAACACCTTGCGGTGTGCTTTTTGTTTATCGTCCTTCTTTTTTTGATTCGGTTTTTTTCGCTTTTCGTGCGATTTTTGCCTGCACGTCGATCACTTGTCGGCCTTTGTATTGACCAGTAACAAGCGACGCTCTGTGTCGCAAATGTGGAACGTTTGTGTTTTTGTCCAAAGTAACCGAAGGGTTAGCCAATCCGTCGTGGGATCGTCTGTTGTTTCGGTGTGCCTTGGTTGATCTCATTCGTACTACCATAGTGGTTTTAGACTACACTACTTGAATAAAAAAGGCAACCCCATAACAAGCAGTGCTTGCTACGGGGTTGTGCTACAAAGGAAGGCGGTAAAGCCAGGCTAAGAACGCTTCTCTGCACTGGCTGCATCCACCATTTTCAGGTAGTAATGCATAGTGGCAAAGAAACAGCCCATTTTCTATTGGATCCCGGGAGTAATTCAAGAACAACCCCCGACCCGTCTCACACAAACCAGAAGGAATTTCGACTGAGGAAGATGTTAATTCCCCCACAAAACTCATCCTTTGAAATTTTTCAAATCTCGCGGGAAACTCCCGCAACTTCCCCATCGACAGTTTCATCTTTGTCTCCTTTTATTAGGTTATTCCCTAATCACTTTCTAGTCAAATAATATTTTTACAAAAACTCTTACGATGCAAAATTGAAAACCCGTGAGTTTGGATTGTGTTTCTGTGTTTTGCTGTGCCATAACCCTTGTGAATTTCAAATCCGTACTGTGGAAATTTTTTAGCATGACGGCACATGAGTGCGTCACGAGAAACTTTTGCCAGGATTGATGCCCATGCGATGATTTTTTCCTTTTCGTCACCTTTGATTATTGTTTTTTGGTTTGTAAATTCAGCGGGAGCATGGAGACTGCCATCGAGACGTATTTCTGTTTGCTTTGGATCGATTTTGAGTTTCTGAATTCCACTTCGCATCGCCTTTTTGATTGCAAATGAAATTCCTTTTGAATCGATAATGGTTTGAGAAATATGTGTCACCACAAAAGAAATTTTCTTTTCTTTTGCGAGATGTTTTAACATTTTGGAGTATTTCTCTCGATCAGCATGCGAGAGCTTTTTGCTGTCTTTTCCACTCCCAGGAAGTCGTTTGTCACGTTTGAGTGCTATGTAAATATCCGCCCTACAGACGACCACCCCGACCGTCACAGGTCCCGCCAGAGGCCCCCGTCCCACTTCATCTATCCCGACAATGTATTTCATCCAGATATTTTAACATACGATAAAGGGCGCCCGAAGTTCGGACGCCCAGATTTTATTACTTCTCCTGCCGCTCCCCGTTTACCACTTCACGGGATCCCACTCCTTCTTGAGAGACTCATTGAATTCCATCTTTTCCTCGGCATACGTCACTTCACAGTGGCCGTCGAACACGAGGAAACCTTTTATTCCTTCTCCAAGTTCCACCCAGGTATTAGTTCCTTCCAACTCGAAGCGACGCATTTTACCGCCAACCAGTATGGCGCAGGACCCGGCCGTCTGGAGTACTTCGAAGGGAATCTCCACAAATTTGTACACCTCCTGTGGTTGCCCTTGTTTGTCATAAAAACCCGTGCCAATTGCTATCTTAAACATGTTGTGCTCTCCTGTGTATATTATACACCCATTATATAGTATTGTCAAGCACGAGTGACTTCAGTCAATGTGTTACAATCTCACTACCATGGCATCCAAATTCACCCATCTCCACACACATTCGCACTACTCCCTACTCAATGCACTTCCGAAAATTAAGGATTTAGTAAAAGAAGCGAAGAAATACGAGATGACTGCACTCGCGCTCACCGACAACTGCAACTTGTACGGTGCAATCGAATTCTACCAGGCCTGTCTCAAGGCAGAAATAAAACCGATACTTGGTATTGATGCGTATGTGGCGTACCGATCTCGAAATGACAAACAAACGGGGATTGATAAGGAGCGATATCGTCTCGTCTTGCTTGCTGAAAACACAGTGGGCTACAAAAACCTGATCAAACTCGTCACCTACGCACACCTCGAAGGCTTCTACTACAAACCTCGTATCGACAAGGAGCTCATGGAAAAATATCATGAGGGTATTATTGCCATTGCTCCGTCATTTTCATCGGACATCATGCAGGCAATCAAAATGTCGCATCCGGAAAAGGCACTCGAGCGACTACAGTGGTACAAAACTACTTTTGGCGAGAATAATTTTTTCCTTGAAATCTCACATCACCCTGAAATAAAAGGTCACGAGGAAAATATGAAAAAACTGGTGGACTTTGCACGAGAGACAAACACACAGATTGTAGCCGCACATGATGTGTACTATCTACACAAAGAGGACCGACCTGCACGTGAGACACTCATGGCGGTGCAAAACAACGGGGACATTTCTGACAAGATTGAAGCGACAGAAGAAGATTTCTCTTTTATCTCGCCGGAAACTGCAGAAAAATATTTCAAAAAACTTCCAGATGCAATCGAAAATTGCGCCAAAATTGTAGAGCGATGCAACATTGATATCCCGATCGGCAAGTGGGTACTGCCGAACTATATTGTAGAAAGTGGACTTTCGTACGATGACGAACTGCGTCGTATTACTGAGGAAGGAATATTAAAAAGGAAACTCGAGAAAACTCCGGAAATAACCGAGCGTATGGAATACGAACTGGAAGTCATTCGTGACAAAGGATATGCACCGTATTTTCTCGTTGTATCTGACCTGTTACATTTTGCTCACGACCACGGCATTCTCACTACAATTCGAGGATCGGTTGCGGGATCTCTCGTTACGTACCTCTCTGGAATTACAAACGTGCATCCACTCGAGTACAACTTGCCGTTTGAACGATTCCTAAACCCTTCGAGACCATCTGCGCCCGATATCGACATGGACTACGCCGACAACCGTCGCGACGAAATGATTGACTATGCGAGAACGAAATATGGTCACGACAAAGTGGCACAGATTGGAACATTTGGTACTATGGCTGCCCGCGGTGCTGTGCGAGATGTGACTCGTGCGATGGGATTTCCATATGGTGTGGGCGATACGATTGCCAAACTCATTCCCATGGGAGCACAAGGATTTCCCATGACAATCGAGCGTGCACTCAAGGAAGTTCCCGAACTGAAAGAAATGTACAAAGCCGAGGCAGATGTCAAAACGATTATTGATATGGCACAGAAAATTGAAGGTTGTGCGCGACACATCTCGGTACACGCCGCTGGTGTGGTGATTTCTCCTACACCACTGACTGACTTTGCACCACTCCAGTACGACACCAAAGGCGATAACAAAATCATTACGCAATACGATATGCATGCAGTGGGAGAAGACGGTGTAGGACTTCTCAAATTCGACTTTCTCGGCATACGCAACCTGTCGATCCTCGCTGACGCTGTGAAAATCACGGAAAAAATCGAGGGTGTACAAGTAGATATTGAAAACGTGCCAGTGGATGATCGAAAAACATTTGAAATGCTTGCACGTGGAGAAACCATCGGACTCTTTCAACTAAACGGCGACGGTATGACACGGTCACTCAAGGATTTGAAGCCAACTACGATTCATGATATCAACGTGATGGTGGCACTCTACCGACCGGGACCGATGATGAACATTGAGGAATATATTGCGCGCAAACACGGCAGAAATCCGATTACATATCTGCATCCAAAAATGAAAAACTTTCTTGACCGAACATATGGAGTGCTTGTGTACCAGGACGACCTTCTCATGACGGCGATCGAGGTTGCCGGATACACATGGGGCGAGGTGGATAAATTTCGCAAAGCGATTGGAAAGAAAATTCGCGAGGAGATGGCAAAGCAACATGTAAAATTTGTCGAGGGTTGCCAGAGTCACGGAGGCATGACAGCAAAAAAAGCTGAGGAACTGTGGAATCTGTTTGAACCATTCCAGGGTTACGGCTTCAACAAAGCTCACGCTGCAAGCTACGGAAAGGTGGCGTATCAGACCGCATACATGAAGGCCAACTTCCCTGCTATATATATGTCTGCGGTTTTGACTGCTGAAAGCGGAAATGTCGAAATGATTTCAGAAATCATCGGCGAGTGTAAACGAATGCAGATTCCTGTACTTCCGCCAGATGTCAATCAATCGTTTGAGGGATTTACTGTCGTGAAAACGACAGTAAACAATACACAGCCTGTGGTCAACGAAACAAGTGATGCAATCCGCTTTGGACTCACTACTATCAAAAACTTTGGTGAAGGCATTGCACACTCGATCATCGCCGAGAGAAAAGCGGGGGGACACTTTACATCACTAATTGATTTCTTGCGCAGAATCAAAGACAAAAATCTCAACAAAAAATCTCTCGAGTCACTGATTAAAGCCGGCGCGTTGGACTCATTTGGTGATGGTTCCCCCGACAATCGTGCAACTCTTTTGTTCAACCTTGAATATTTACTTGCGTTCAATAAGGAAGAACGAGCAAAGGAAAATGATCAGGATTCCCTATTTTCTCTCATGGCAGAACCTGCCCAGGCGACAGAACTGCATTTGCAAAAGGCACCAGAAAGCAATCCGACTGACCGTTTGGTTTGGGAAAAGGAACTTCTCGGACTATATATTTCCGGACATCCTCTCGATAGTTTCAGAGATAAACTTGAAAAGCGAGATGTCACAATAAAAAAGTTGAAAGAAACTGGTGTCGAGAAACAACCAGTTGTAATTGGTGGAATTGTTGAAGAAGTAAAAGCAGTGATGACTAAAAAAGGCGATAAGATGGTGTTTCTCAAAATTGCGGACATGACAGACTCGATCGAGGCGGTGGTATTTCCAAAAATTTTTGAAGAGTTTCAAGACATTCTGATTCCCGAAAGTTGCATTGTGATCAAGGGCACATTTTCAACACGAAACGGTGGCAAGAGTCTGATGGTGGACAAAGTAAAAGCACTAGAATAAAACTTATTTAAAATATTTTTATATAAAAAGCAAACCCACCTGAAATCAGGGGGTTGATAGAAAAACAGGGAACGGGTGTGTGAGACATCTCACACGAAGGAACAGGGTGTTATCGGCGCCGATAACGAGGGAAAGAACATGTGCAATGATCTAGGAAGGTGGGAGGGGGAAAGCGACAGTCGCAATCCCCACCACCGACTTCCAGATTTACCGCACAAATAAAGTATATTCCACCCAGCAGTATTGTCAAGCAGTTTTTCCAAAGAAAACTGTGGATAACTCTCATGTCCAAATTTGGCTAAAAATCATTAGATTTTTACAGCTAAATCTGATACTGTGTAGATACTATGGAACAAGACAAATTACAAAAGATACGCCACTCACTCGCCCATTTACTCGCAGCTGCAGTTTTAGAAATCTACCCAGATACACTCCCTACTATCGGTCCCGCAACCGACACAGGATTCTATTATGACTTCGAATTCAAATCCCCTATTTCCGACAACGATTTTGGAAAGATAGAACAAAAAATGCGACAGATCGCAAAAACATGGAAAGGATTTGAAAAAACAGATGTGTCATATGACGAAGTAAAAAAACAATTTGCCGGAAATCCATACAAACTCGAACTCATCGAGGAAATAAATAACAAGGGTGAGGCAATAACCACATACACATCCGGAATATTTACTGATCTCTGTCGCGGTGGACATGTAGACGACATGCATGATGTAGATATGAATGCATTTAAACTCGAGCGTGTTGCTGGTGCATACTGGCGAGGCAATGAAAAAAATACGATGCTCACTCGCGTGTATGGACTCGCGTTTGAATCAAAAGAAGCATTAGAGGCCTATGAAGTGCAACAAGAAGAAGCACGAAAACGTGATCACCGAAAACTTGGCAAGGAAATGAAATTGTTTACGATTTCAGATCTTGTTGGACCAGGACTCCCTCTCATGCAGCCAAAAGGTATGATCATCCGAAAAGCTATTGAGGATTATTTGTGGGAGCTGCATACAAATAAAGGATATGACCGAGTGTGGACTCCTCATATTGCAAAACAAAGCTTGTACGAAACATCTGGACACGCTGCAAAGTTTGGCGATGAGCTTTTTCGCGTAACTGGAGGTGACGAAGAATTTTTTATGAAGCCTATGAATTGCCCTCATCATATGCAGATATTTGCTGACAATCAGTTCTCGTACAAGCAGATGCCCGTGCGATATTTTGAACCAGCTACTATTTATCGATATGAAAAAGCAGGACAGCTTGCAGGACTCACACGTGTTCGAGCAATCACACAGGATGATGGACACCTTTTCTGTCGAGTATCACAAATAGGCGATGAGGTTTCGACTATCGTCAATATCATCAAAGAATTCTACACAACCATGAACATGATGGATGGTTACTGGGTGCGACTCTCGACTCGCGGTGACGATAAAAGTAAATACCTTGGTAGTGATGAAGTGTGGGCAAAAGCCGAGGGGGCACTCGAAGCATCTGCAAAGGAAAATAATCTAAATTATAAAATCGGACGAGACGAAGCTGCATTTTACGGACCAAAATTGGATTTCATGTTCAAAGACGCAATCGGCCGCGAGTGGCAACTAGCAACCATACAGTGCGACTTCAACTTGCCAGAGCGATTTGATCTCTCATTCACAAATGAAAAAGGAGAAAGGGAACGACCAGTTGTTATCCACCGTGCAATCTCTGGTTCACTCGAGCGATTTATGGGTGTTATGATCGAACATTTCGGTGGTAACTTCCCTCTCTGGCTTTCGCCTGTGCAAGTCAAAGTAATTCCTGTGCGTGAGAATCATAATGCATATGCAAAAGATGTGTTTGTTATGCTACGAGATGCTGGTATCCGTGCTGAGTTTGACGATGCAGACGAAAATCTTGGTAAAAAGGTACGTGGTGCAAAAAATGACCGAACTCCCTACTGGCTCGTAATCGGCGACAAAGAAATCGAAGCAAACGCAGTCACTCTCGAATCCCGCGACAACGGTCAACTTGGACAGATTTCAAAAGAGGAACTTTTGGAGAAACTGGCGAGTGAGATGAAGAATAAAAAATAATGAAATTTTCATTCACTCACCATGCACAGTTTCGTATAATGGAACGAGGAATATCGACAGATAATATCAAGAAGGTGCTGCAAAATCCTGACATGCAAAGAAAAGATGTATATGGTATGATGATTGCAAACAAGAAAATCGGAGCAAAATTTTTGGAAGTAGTGTACAAAACAAAAGGTTCTGAATATATTATAATCACCGCATATTATGAAAATTAATTACGACAAAACAGCTGACGCTGTCTACATATCAATAAAAAAAGGTGCTGTCAAAAAAACTGCTCGTCTTGCTGATTTAGTATTAGCTGATCTTGATAAAAATGGCAAAGTCCTTGGAGTTGAGATACTTGGTGCATCTGTGAAATTTTCCAAAAAAACCAAGAGTTTAAAATCAATATTCAATATTCCAGTTTCCATAACTGCATAAAAAACAAGCATCTCATTGTGAGATGCTTGTTTTTTATATATCAATATTTGCCTTGTTGGCATTCGACTGAATAAACGACTTGCGAGATGGGACGTCGGAGCCCATGAGAATATCAAACACCTTGTCGGCTGATACTGTCTCACCTACTGTAACTTGTTTTAGGATGCGTCTAGCTGGATCCATGGTTGTTTCCCATAGTTCCTCTGCATTCATTTCTCCGAGACCTTTGTATCGTTGAACAGAAACTTTAGCGGTTTTTGGTTTGTCGTCTTTTGTGCTTTTTTTAGTCTTTGCATTTTCATCCTCAGTTTCTTCAGCGTCAGCAGATTCATCTTCGCCACCCACCTCCTCGAGTTCCATGACCTCTGCATTTTTACCCACAATCTTGTCTCGCTCCTCATCTGAATATGCGTAGAAAATCTCTTTACCTTTTTTAATTTTGAATAGTGGTGGTTGTGCGATATAGATAAATCCACCATCGATAAGTGGTCGGAAAAATCTGTATAGGAGTGTCAGAATAAGGGTACGAATATGCGCACCGTCCACGTCCGCATCCGTTGCAATAATGACTTTGTGATATCGAAGTTTTGAAATATCAAACGTGTCACCTATGGCCGTTCCCAGAGCCACTACTAGGTTTTTGATCTGCTCACTTTCGAGCATACGATCGAGACGTGCTCGCTCGATGTTCAGAATTTTACCTCGGAGTGGCAAAATCGCCTGTGTCTTTCGATCACGACCTGTTTTAGCTGTACCTCCCGCGGAATCTCCCTCCACAATAAAAAGTTCACTTTCTGCGGCACTTTTGGACTGACAGTCTGCAAGCTTGCCGGGAAGTGTCATACCCTCGAGAGCGCCCTTGCGGAGCACAGAATCCTTGGCGGCCTTTGCGGCCTTGCGAGCCTTGAGTGCGAGCACAACTTTGTTTATGATTGCTTTTGCATCGTCTGGATTTTCCTCAAGGAAATATGTAAAGCCTTCAGAAAATACTGTGTTTACAGAACTCTGTGCTTCTACAGATCCGAGTTTGGCTTTGGTTTGTCCTTCAAACTGAATCTCGCGGAGTTTGACAGACACCACCGCAGTGAGCCCCTCGAGCACATCGTCTCCAGTAAAGTTATCTTCGTTTTCTTTGATTAAATTATTTTTGCGTCCGTATGAATTGAGTGTTCTCGTAAGTGCGGTTTTGAAACCAGTCACATGTGTACCACCCTCTGGAGTGTTAATGTTGTTTGCAAATGCGAGAATACGTGAGGACATGTCGTCTACGTATTGTAATGATACTTCTACTGATTCATATTCATTGGTTTTCTTTTCAATATAGAAAACATTTTTGTGAATTGGCTTCTGTGTGCTGTTGTAAAACTTTACGAGTGACAAGAGACCGCCTTCGAAATAGAAAGACATGCTCGGATAGTCCAGTCCAAGTTCAGAGATTTTGTACACTTCATCCTCTTTTATTTTCCCAGTGTACTGCGATAGGTCATTTACTGTGATTCGCAAACCCTTTACGAGGTATGCTTGCTGACGCAAATGATCCACAACACGTTTGAAATCAAATTCTATAATTGGAAATATAAGTGGATCGGGTTCAAAAACAACGATCGTACCGTGTTCTTTAGTTGATCCAATTTTTTTAACGCTTGCTTTTTTCTTGCCTTGGGAATATTCCTGCATGTAAATACCACCATCCTTGTGTACAGTGACTTTACAATACACAGAGAGTGCGTTTACCACAGACGCACCCACGCCGTGGAGACCTCCAGAAACTTTGTAGCCACCATCTTCACCGCCAAACTTTCCTCCGGCATGAAGGGTTGTCATAATAGTTTCGAGTGCTGAAACTTTGGTTTGTTTGTGAATGTCTACCGGAATACCGCGACCGTTGTCTGTGACGCGAATACGATTGCCTGGTAAAAGTGAGACTTCGATATCGTTTGCAAAACCACCCATGGCTTCATCGCGCGAGTTGTCGAAAATTTCCCAAATGAGGTGGTGAAGACCGTCGGGACCAGTCGTACCAATGTACATACCCGGGCGCTTTCGCACCGGTTCAAGCCCTTCGAGAATCTGAATGCTATCTGCTCCGTAGCTATCCTTTTTTCCTGTTTTTTCGGTCTTTTTTTCAGCCATTTTGATGTTTTTAAGTGCTTTAAGTATATCACAAAATGGACGTTTGCAAAAGAGGGTTTTAAGCATATAAGACCTCACTCATAATGCTTTTTCAAAGAACTTCATTCGCTCCTGTGAGCTCTTTCAGCATGTCCTCGGCCTGAACTTGTCAAGAACGGGGTGCCTTGACAAGACCATGCTTCAGGCACTGCGGATGCTTTGAAAAAGCATTATGAGTGAGGCCTTCAAACCCTTTACATTACTCTAAAAACCTGTAATGTTTTCGTTAGGAGAAGTAATCATGTTTGAAATCGATAACGACCGGATCAGAATCAGTGGTCCTGTAAGCAGGCTTATTGGTGATTTTATAAGCGAGCTACAGGAGCAAGGCACCCACGAGTATCAAGGACCATATACGCTATTTCTCAGCGTTGACGGCGGTTTCAAGGGTGTCCAAAAAAACACCGACTCGAAGTACTTCGAGGGAAACCTCGAGGAAAAACTCGTTTTCGTGCCTTCAATCGAGAATGATGAAGACAAATTGAGCGGGTGCTTTCACAGAGAGATGGAACTTCCTCACCTCATGTCTCGATGGACAAAAAACTTCCTCAGAGCAAACAAATAAGACACGACCGTCTGCGCATAACTGCCAGACGGTTCAACTTTTATCTAACCTCAAATCCATCCTGGGATTTGAGGGACTCATAAATCGGATTCATTACTGTGTTGATTTCTTCGTCGGTGAGGGTTTTTTCACTGGATTGGAAGATGAGGCGGAAGGCGTAGGAGGTTTTGTCGCCTTTTACGAATGTATCAAACAACGAAAATCGAACGACAATAGGTGTCAGGTGTTCGGAAATTATTTTTTTAACTTCATCTGCAGAAATTGCACTTGGCACAAACACAGCCACATCGCGAACTGCAAATGGGTATGGTGAAATAGGTTTGTAGTGCACCTCGTGACTTTCATTTTCCCAAAAATTTTCTGGGTATGTTTCAGGAACAGCGACCTCCTTCAATATTTTCTCAAGGTTAATTTCTGCAATACCTCCGACAATTGAAATGTTACCAATTGAAATTCCCAGTGTCTTTTCGATCGCGTGTATTGCCCGAGCGATTTCTTCATCTACATTCCCCTTCTTCCCTTTTGGGTATTTCACACCGATAGAGAGATGAAGTAACTCTGCTTTTGTGTGGAATACCTTTCCGATTTCAAACAATTTAATTTCAGAGATTCCGAGCAGATCGAGAAATTTAAAATTACTATCAAGAGATCTCTCCATTGCAGTTGCTAGGTCTTTGCGGAGAAACTTTTTATCACTTGCAAGTGGATTTTCTACCTCCACATCTCCCGCCCCAACAAATGCGTATGTTTGAATTTCAGAAAATCCAACTTCACATAGCGCTCTGCGAATCATGTGTGTTATATACTGCACTGGATTAACACTAGACTTTGTCGCCCCTTCCAAATGTCTCGGCGCGATATGCTCGTACCCATGCACACGCCCTATTTCCTCTGCAATGTCTTCAGGAAGTGTGAGATCAAGTCTTGCAAATGGAATAGTAACTACAATCTCACTATTTTTCTCTATCGCCTGTATATTTTGTCGAGACAAAACTTCGACGATACCGCTTGCCTCGTATGTGGATCCGAGAAGTCGTGATATTTTGTCAGCTGTCACAGTAATAGTAGTCTGCTTTTGTGGTTTTGGATACACATCTACAGCACCAGCAACTGTTCCACCAGCAAGTTCGGAGATGAGTTTGAGTGTATGTGGGAGTGCTCGATCTACCAAACTAGATGAGATCTCGTTTTCAAATCGAACCGATGCATCGGTGCGAATACCGAGCATCTTTGCAGTCTTGCGAATCAACACTGGATTGAAATTGTCTACAACAAGCAAAACGTTTTTTGTCTTTTCGTATGTAGCTGTACCCTTGCCGCCCATAATTCCAGCCACATCGAGCGGTTTATCTTTATCTGCAATCACTAGGGTTTCCGGTGTTAGAGTGTATTCCTTGTCATTGAGTAAGGTTATTTTCTCCCCTGCCTTTGCCTTGCGTATGTATATAGTGTCTCCTACGATCGTATCAGCATCAAACACATGCATGGGTTGGCCAAGTGCGTACATCATGTAGTTTGTAACATCGACAATATTATTTATCGGTTTCTGACCCATACTCTGGAGTCGCGCACGCAGCCATTCTGGACTTTCAGCAACATTTACTCCATTAATTCGAATTGCATACATACGCGTACACAAATCCTTTTCTTTTATAGAAACTTTAAATTCTTTAGCAGCTTTTGGGAGTGTGACCGATTCAGAAATATTTTTACGTGGTAGCCGGAGGGCAGAACAAATTTCTGAGGCAATACCATAATGTGACAAACAATCATGAGAACGATTTGGTAGAATTTTAATATCTAAAATCGTATCTGTTTCTGTTTTTTCTGTTCCTTCCACCTCAAATGAATGCATCGTAAGTGCATCTACCGTCTCGCGTACAGGTGGAAGCGGAGCGTCTATGTATTCTTGTAACCAGTTATATAAGACTTTCATAATTAAACATAATTAAAACTGCGCAACCAATCGTAAATCACCTTGGTAGAGTGATCGAATATCTTCAATACCGTACTTCAGCATTGCGATACGATCGATGCCATATCCGAATGCAAATCCAGAGTATTTTTTTGAATCAATACCTGCGTTTTCAAGAACTATAGGATGCACCAAGCCAGAGCCACCGAGCTCGATCCAACCAGTGCCTTTACATGTTGAACATCCCTTGCCTTCACACCTAAAACACGACATGTCTGTTTCGAATGCTGGCTCCACAAATGGAAAATAACTTGGGCGTAATCGGATATTGGTTTTCTTTTCAAAAACTTTTTCAAACATCGTTTCGAGTGTGCCTTTTAGATGTGCAACTGAAACATCCTCTGCTATTACGAGAGCTTCAACCTGATAAAACTGAGCTTCATGTGTTGCGTCCGTTGCTTCATGCCGAAAACATTTCCCCGGCGCAATAATCCGAATCGGTGGTTTGTGCGACTCCATGTAACGAATTTGCACAGGAGATGTGTGGGTGCGGAGTAATTTACGAGCATTCAGTGGTTTGAGCCAAAACGTATCCCACATATCTCGTGCAGGATGATGCTCGGGAATATTGAGTGCGTCAAAGTTGTAAAACTCTGACTCGATTTCTGGTCCATCAGCAATAGTGAAACCCATTTCGGTAAAAATCGCAGAGATTTTGTTCGTGACATGCGTCAGTGGATGCAAATGTCCAAGGGGTTTCTCATGATCCTCTGTGTTGTTCATATGAATTCCAGTATAGCGGAATTCTTGAAAAAAACCAAGAAAAAAGGTACTATGATTCCACGTGCGTATCTTTTGGTATGATTGACCCAACAAACATGGTTATGTATGTGCTCTTATTTATCTCGCTCTATTACGGCGTTTTTTTGATGATTACGTATTTTGAAAAACGCCTGGAGATGAAACGAGAGAATATCCGTACTCAAATAGGCCCCTCCCACTACCCCACCGTCAGCATTTTGATACCTGTCTGGAATGAAGAAACTACTTTATCCAAAACTGTTGACTCTTTACTCAATTTGAACTATCCGAAAGATAAATTGAAAATCCTTATTATTGACGATGGTTCTACAGACAGGACATGGGAGGTAATGAAGCAGTTTGAAAACAATCCGCAGATTGAACTCTATCACAAGGAAAATGGAGGAAAACACAATGCACTCAATTTCGGACTTACCAAAATCACAACAGACCTCGTTGGCTGCCTCGATGCGGATTCGTATGTAGATCCACAAGCACTCAGGACAATAGTGTCTTACTTTGAGGATTCAGAAGTAATGGCGGTTACACCGTCTGTCAGAATCTATAATCCAAAGAAAATTATTGAGCTCATGCAAAAAGTTGAATATGGATGGGGAATATTTGTCCGAAAAATGCTCTCGTATATGGGCGCACTCTATGTCACACCGGGACCATTTTCTATTTTCCGAAAAGAAGTATTTGAAAACTTGGGCGGATATCGCAAGGCACATATGACCGAGGATCTCGAACTCGCTCTCCGTATGCAAACAAACCGATACAAAATCGCAAATGCACACGAGGCTTTCGTATTTACCGTTGCGCCTAATACACTACACAAACTCTACAAACAGAGACTACGATGGACGTATGGATTTCTGCAAAACATCATGGATTACAGATTCCTCTTTTTCAAAAAGAAGTATGGCAATCTAGGTGTATTTGTACTTCCATTTATGAGTATCTCTCTTTTTTCTCTATTATATCTCGTCACTACATCGCTCGTAGGTATTGGAAAAGCAATCACGCATGAAATAGTAAAGATTAAAACGGTGGGACTGTATTTTACATTCCACGGATTTGATTTTAATTGGTTCTCAATCAATACTGAATTTTTTGCAATTCTCAGCAGTATCGCATTTTGCTTTACCCTTCTCACTATATTTATTTCACGCAAAATGACAGAGGGGAATGTTCGCGTAGGAATGGATATATTGTATTTCGTTACATTTTATTCATTTATTGCACCGCTCTGGATAGCAAAGGCAGTATACAATACGATATTTTCAGTTAAAACAAGTTGGCGATAACACAAAACAATATGCAACACGACACAGTAGATTGGAAAAAATATTTTTTTACATTTGTAATCACCGCGATTATTTTCGGCACTGCGGTTTTTCTCAGTACATATTTTGGACAGAAAAAAATTCAGGAAATCAGGTCCATACAGGATAAAATTGCTATTGATATTTTGTCTTCTGAAACTCAATTTTCCCTTCTCGAGGAGTCATCGTGCAAGGATGTGGGAGCACGAAGTCTCTCAACCGAACTCGGCTCACTTGAGGACAAACTGACATCAGCCGAGGGCGACCGGGGCAATGATGATCCACAAGTACAAACGCTCAAACGATACTATTCCCTACTCGAAATCAAGGATTACCTCCTTATGAATAAAATTTACGAGAAATGCAAAAAGGCTCCGCTCTCTATTCTCTATTTTTACTCCACAGATTCAAGTTGTACTGACTGCGAAAAGGAAGGATATGTGTTAACTCGTCTGCGAGAAGAGTATCCAGATTTGCGAGTATATTCGTTTGACTACAACCTAGATCTTTCTGCTGTCAAAACACTTGTCACGATAAATAAAGTTGAGAATAAACTTCCCGCACTCTATATTAAAGATAAATTGTATTATGGGTTCCAGAGTATTGACGATTTAGAGAAAAATATTCCAGAACTAAAGACTCTTAAGGCACAAAAACTTGCAAGTACAACAGAGAATTCACTCCAAAAAACAAATAAAAACGCTACCAATACAACAGAAGAATAAATACAGATAAAGCACTGGTCTCCCAGTGCTTTGTATATAAATGCGTGGCCTTGATAAGTGGTATAAAAAATATAAACCAAGGCCGATTTCAAAAAGAACATCCCATCTCCCAGCGCAATTTCACTTCCTCATTGAACTATGTAAAGCAAAGTGGTATGAGCACCCCGACTAAAATGTCACGCGTATGCGAAGACACTTCTCTAAAGACTGACGTTATCAGGCCCCAGAGTACATACAACAATTCAGAAATGAAATTGCACAACAAGAAACAAAGAGGTTCTTCTAAGAAGCTTAGGCGGACACTTTTTGACACACAACTTCGGCGGAACTATATCGTAACTCGCCATGTTTGATGGCGTGAATCTCCAAACGCTCCGGGGAAACGTTTGTTGCATCCGCAGGTTTACACGCCAAACATCTATAGAGCGCCTGGAGAGTGTATTCGACAGGAATGCCAGCATGCACAATTGTTCGCTTGTTCCGTAAAATTTTGCTATGACGTCTCATCCACACCCACCAGCCAAACCACATAGCCAGACCTGCGAGAAACCCGCTAGCAAATCGAAACACGTTTGCACGCCATGTCAGGTTTGATTTGGAAACTTTCGCATGCTCCACTTCTTGGCGCAACACTTGATTCTTCTGCTCCAACTGATTGAGGTTCGAAATGACCTCCTGAACCCTTGCATTGACCTCACTCAATTCGCGAGCAAGGCGTATGTTTTCATTTAGGAAGGAAATATCAACGGTTCGCACACGAGACAACTCGTTGAGCCGTGCAAAAACCATTCCTGTGATTTTCCTATCTTCGCGTGAAGGCAGGTGTTCACTGCATGCGTCTGGCATGGAGATCGGCCTGCCTGTTTGGAGGTGCGAGAGCTCGACTTCGAGAATATTGCTCTCTCGCATGATAGGTGACAACCACTGCGGGCTGCACCCCATTCGCTTCATCGCCCGCAACAGGCTGCCGCGGTCGCTGTCAATTAGAGTTGTTTCCTTTGCCTCGACGCTCTGTGCAAACGCACAAAGTATCAGGGCGCAGCTGAGAAATGAAAATGCATACTGACGTTTGTTCATGACTAACCTCGCATCAGACTCAGTCCCACCGGAATATCCGGCATAAAACCTGTCTGGTTTTTGATTTGTGATCGAAGATCCTCCACCTCAGAACTGCGTGCAGTACTGCGTGTACTACACAGCTTGTCCCATCGGTGCAGAAGGTCTTCAGTAACTTTGAGCTTCTCGGGACGAAAATTAATCGTGCACGGCAACTCTACCAAACGAGTGCTTTCTGTAACGGTGCTCGTTCCGTTACCGTTTGTTTCGGTCCCATTCGTTGCGGGTATCGTCCTCCTCGTTCTGTCCCTATCCTCGGTTTCTGCAACAAGATCTACCGGCACAGGAACTTCCCCTGAAATGGCAACAACCGGAATTTGTTGCTCGACTGCCGGCTCCAACAAAAGTGGGGCTGGCTCTACATCGGGCAATTCTTTCCGAGGAGTCTCTTGCGCAGACACCTCAATCACCTTGGAATGCTCGGGTGCATTCATATCCGGTGGAATTTTTGATACCGCCAACACCGCCACCCAGTTGTCTGTACCCGTGCCTCTTTCTTTGACTCCGTAGGTAAAGCGAATCGTATCCATGTTTACCCCGGCGCCTTTTTTCTGCCGAATACGTTCCGCGACGTTGTTGTGATCCGCAACAGTCCACCGTTTGCCAAAAAAGAGGAGTGCGAAGCATTCCGCTCCAATCCAAATTCTCTTGTTTTGGTAGCGATTCGAGAGGAGCGCCTCGGCAATGGCTTCGATTCCGACTTTGGCATCCTCGGTGACTTTGACTAATCCGAAGTAGCCGTAGTGACCAGCTTTGAGTGCGCTCCTCCAATCATTGTTGTCGACATTCTGATCCCACACTCTCAGATGAACCTCTTTTAGTGCAAGAAGCATCGGAATAATGCAGGATTCGTTTATTTCTTTCCACACGTTGGTCAGTGATTGGTTTTGATCTGCCACATTTTCGTTGTACACGGGGATGGTGGTGCAAATCTGGAAAAGACTCTCCAGCGCAGCGTTTGCCAGTTGCCTGTTTTTGCCGTTTTCGCCGAGAGACGGCATCGCCACGATCACAAGAGGATCTACTCCCTTTTCCACCGCGACCTTTGCAAACACAGGCGTAACTCCAGTACCTGTCCCCTTTGAAAGCCCTGCGACAATAATAAGTGAGTCGAGACCCTCCAAAAACTCGAGAAACAGATCGATGTTGTCCCTTGCGGCTGCGGCTCCAACTTCTGGATCACCTCCCGCGCCCTTGCCGTCCTCTCCACCGAGACCGACAATGCTCAGCTGTGTGCCCATGAGATTGAGCCACTCTTGCCGATGCCCTTTTTCGCCTTCCTCTACATCGTCTGTCTCTATTTCACCGGCTATCTTTTGCAATTGATGATGGTCCATGTTAAAGGCGGCCAGCTTCAAATGTTTGTACTCGGTGGGAGAGAGTATCCGCATGAGGATATCCGCAATGTTCCCTCCGCACCCTCCAATGCCTACCACCCCAGCCCGTACAGGCTTGGTTTTGTAGGCGCCCTTGATTCTCTTTCCCACTTCTGCAACCGCATTCTCGACTCCCGTCTCGTTTTGCACTTCGCGAGTGTCCATACGCATCCTTTCTCTTCTCTCACAAATTGATTTTGAACAACGTGTTTACCCTGCACATTGACAGGGGTGTTTTGGCTTGAAGATTCTCTATAATCTCTTGATTTATCGCTCTCTCGATTCTCCTTGCTCTGCTTTCTTCTAGTCCACTGATCTCCACTACGAGATGTATTTCCGGCGTGCAGATCAGTTTCCATCCCACGAGTGACCAGACATTTTCCGCTGTATAGCAGAAAGATAGATTGGTTTCAACGTAATTAGGCGAGGATGTGAAAATCATTTTTCGTATTTCTTTGACCAGATCCTCACCAGTTTGCCAAGGATGTTTTACTCTGCGACGTTTCAACTCTATAATACGCATCCTCTCCCTTCTTTCTTTTTTCTTTATTTCTTGTTATGAAAGATGTCAAAGAACGTAATATTTTCTTCTCTCCACACATTCATGTATATAACAGTAATGAAATAGAATGCGGAAGGAAAATGTATTTCTACTAAAATTTTAGTATGGTTGACAGTATTGTCAAATAGTGTTCTTAATGAAACTTTCATGAAGAGTTATACACAACATAAGATATTGATTACATTCTATGTAGGATATAATCAATATATGAAAGCATTGAATCCAGAATTAAAGCGGAAAGCCAAGATCCTTAGAAGTAAGGGTAAAAGTTATAATGAGATTGCACAAATATTGAAAATTTCAAAAAATACCGCCAGATATTGGTGTAAAGATATTATTTTAAAAGATGCAGATCAAAAACGATTGTATACAAAAGGAGTCTTACTTCTTGCAAAAGGTCAATATGGTAGTCACGAGAGAAGACGGAAAGAAATTGCAAAAATTAATGATAATGCTGCAAAAGAAATTTTGTTCCCTCTTCACCCAGACACATACAAACTTTTTGGTGCAGCGCTTTACTGGGCAGAAGGAAACAAAGTAAATGATTTTACTGTTACGAATTCTGATCCATTATTAATACAGTTTATGACTCAGTGGTTCTGTAATGTATTTGGGTTGACTCCAAATGATTTTAAAGCTCACCTCAATATCTATCCTCAACAAGATGATTTTGAAATAAAAAAATTTTGGTCAGACATAACAGGTATACCCCTCGACAGATTTGGTAAAACTTTTGTTAAACCACTCAATAAAAATTATAAAAAGAATACTCTTTATTATGGAACAATAAAGGTAAGAGTAAACAAGGGAACTGATTATAGGCATCGTGTATTTGGTTGGATAAATACAGTATTAAAGAATATGAAACAGGACGTTGAAATTACTGAGAGGAAATGGTATAAATTAAGGGCTAACATGCGCCCATAGCTCAGCTGGTAGAGCAGTCGACTCTTAATCGGATGGTCGCAGGTTCGATTCCTGCTGGGCGCACAAGTCAAAAAATCTAATTTGCTTTAGATTTTTTGGAATCGGGCGAGTGGTGTAATTGGTAAACACGCCAGTCTTAGGAACTGGTGGCGCAAGCCGTGGAGGTTCAAGTCCTCTCTCGCCCACAACAACAAAAACAACAGAGTCATCTCTGTTGTTTTTGTATTGTCTTGTCTCTATCCCCTACATTATTTTTTGACCTCTAATAAGTCGGATCAAAATCATCACCACTGCAATTATAAGCAAGATATGGATAAATCCACCGAGCGTATATGCTGTGACAATTCCGAGGAGCCACAAGATGAGCAAAACGATAGCAATAGTAGTCAACATATCGTATTTTTTATTTATTAGTTATTTGTGTGAAATGTTGTTGGCCATGTTACAGTTTCATTTCCTGCTCCGTCACGAACATAGAGCACGTAATAATATGTTGTGTTTGCAATAAGTCCCGAAAGATCAACTGAATGTGACGCGCGCAAATCTGTATGAACCAACACGCTCGAACCGCCAATAGTAACACCTGCGGCTGAGCCACTTTCAATCATAGAAAGTGGTGATGCACTGTAGTACACCACTGCAGATGCATTCTCATTTGTACTCCATGCGATTGATGCGCCCCTCGTTGAAACAGACACATTGATGGAATTCATAATTATCGGTGCCATCACATCACCATTCATCTGCTGATTGATGAGTGAAAGTGTAACAGGACCAACACGTCCTACAGTTGAAACATTATTTCGTGCCTGAAAATTTGAAACAGCTGATTTGGTCAGAGATCCAAAATATCCTGTGACAAGTCCTTGTGGATATATAGTTGCATCCTTTGCAAGAAACACCTGGAGAGTTGAGACATCTGATCCAGACATCCCGAGTTCAAGCTGTCTAGTAAGAGTTTCTGCACGAGCACTAAGGGGTGAGCCAGCAAGTAGGAGTGCCATTGCAACTACACCTGTGCTAAATGCAAATCGAGTATTTTTAAAATTCATATGTATTATATTTAAGTATAAAGGAACGAGGCAAAACAATTCTAAGTGCATACTCTAGAACTTTCCACTGAAATTTTAGTTCAGCCGACTCTTGGAGATTACGAGTCTGATATGCAACATAGGTATTAGATATTCCTGCGACCCATTTACTATATCATATTTTTTGACATATTTCCAATTTAATTGTTTTATGACACACATCGGTTAGTAACCCTAATCCGCAACTAGATATCTTATGCACACGTTTTTGGATTAAAACTATACTTACCAGTTTTGTTATAGTACAGTTTTGAAAGAGGAAAAGAAATGTGTTATTGGATGGCATCACCCGGCAAGTTTCGTGTGTTGTCACTCATTGGCACACGCACACTTTCTAAACCCAGTGAATTTGGATCAGGACAGTTCATTGTGTTTGAAGGTAAAGAAAAAGATACCAAGGAAAAAGCGATTCGACTCGCATGTAAGATTGCGAGAGAACGCAGACATGATCCTGAATTCACCCAATGTGTGATTTCAGACGAACGAGGATTTTTTTATCATCCGAAAAGTGAGAAGTTTGCTAAATCATGTCCGTCACCACACACAAAACCGTAGGAGGCGGATTTTGTGTTTTTGTTGACAATTTCTCTGTAATTTTTTTATAATTTTTAACCCCATTTCCATGGCTTTACAAAGCCATATTTTAGTGTCATTTTTAGTTGACTTTTCTATAATTATGTGATAAAATATACAGAGGTCAGGACTGTCACTCAAGAAGTCTTTGAAACAGTTCTTTGACACTTTGAATACAACAACAAGAAAGGACAAACCATGTTGCTTTTACTAACAATACTTTCGTTGATTTTAACGGGTGTAATGGTCGTCATTGGACTTGGGCTTCTCTTCAGCAAGAAGAAGCCAGCATCTTCATCGGACGGTCGCACTCCCGAAGAAATCGAGCGCGAGAAAATGAAGAATGAAGAGCCAGACATTTGGCAACGATTCTTCGGTCTCGTTGACGACACAGACAATGTGATGAGAGCAGTGGTCACTGGAGACGAAAACTCTGGCAAGATCATTGACTACATTGCACCAGGAGAAAGATACAACTGGACAACCCACCGCATGGAAGCATTTGTCGAAAAAGATCCAGTGAATCTATTCTTGTTGAAATACTTCAGCAAGAGAGTTTACGGGCGTCCGTTTTTCGACAGTTTACGACCCCTCAACATCGATCGGGTGGTCAAAAAACCAACAACAATGAGATCCAGCTCTCTTTTGGAATTACTGGATGCTAAATCCGTAAAACGTTACGGCCTCTACAAAGAAGGAATGCGGCCGATATACCTCGAAAACATCGACGCAGGTGATGGAATTCGATTCAATGTTATCTGCTGGGCGACGTTCGAGGTCTTTGATCCGGATCCAGCTTTCCGGATCTACAAGGACAACTTTCTTCCTGATGCGAGTGAGATTGTCTCGACATATCTGTCGAGCAAGGTACTGAACTCGAGCTGGGATCAGTATAAGGTTATCGCCAACAACGGCACAGTATTCCTCCTCGATGAACTCAATCCCCTCTTGAAAAAAATGGGGATCAAGATCACACAGATCAGAATGAGTGATCCTGAGCTCAACGCAAGTATTCAGGAAGTGATGGTGGAAAAAAAGAGAGCAATAATCAGAGCAGAAGCAGTAGTGGCTGAAAGTCTGGGAACCCGCGATGCAGCAATTAATGTCGCGAATGGTGAGGCCGAAGCAATCGAACGACTGGCGATAGCAAGCAAGGCTCCTTTCGAGGAGCTAACTGCGGTGTATATTTCAAAGGGTTACGGCCCAATGGAAGCTGCAAAAATCGCAAACGGAATGATCGCCATCCGCCAAAACACTGAAGCGATTGGAAAACTGAAGGTGTATGTGGCGAGCGGAAACGGAACGGGAGTAAATCTCAACGTACCAACAGACTAGGAGAACAACATGGACAATAACGCGCTTGACGTTCGATACGAAGTCATGTCGAACGGTAACCCAAACCCCAGAAATACGAAGGATGGTTTCTGGACAAGACTCGGCAAGTTCATACTTGCCTTACTCCAACTATTCATGAGAAAGCTGTCGGCGATTTTTCCCCGACAGGGATCAAATGGATTCAAAACTTTCGGACGTGCATTGTGGTTTCTGCCCAAGTGGTTGGTTGTAAAGCCGATCGTTGGACTGTTCCACCTTGCACAAAGAAATAGGTTGAGGGCAGTAATTATTCTGTTCCTGGTCCTCGCCTACACCATCTTCAAAATGCTGGTTGATGGTGTAACAAACCTCATCAGATGGGGTATGACAACCTCCAGCAACAAACTACCCAGCAAAATACCGATAAGCGACAATGCTACAACATACATCGAAATCGGAGTTGCTCTCCTCGGACCCATCGCTGGAGCAATATTCCTCTGGTGGGCATATAGACGGAGAAATCCATCTACATCCGAGAATGACGACAGTGACTGGTTCTTTGTCCGATGGGGCAAAACTCTGCATGAGAAAGGTTACTCATTCATCATCGGTGGAATACTTGCAATCCATTGGGGACTCTACGAGCTATTTGAAGATAAGTGGCTCATCTGGACCGATCAACACGGATTCTACGTATTTCAGATTTTGATGGTCGCCGGCATCGGATTCAAGATGATAGACAAGAAGGTCACCGTCATCAAAGGAATCGGCGGTATCCTCATCTGGCTCGGTGCAATCGGTCTCGGCTGGAACGTAATTCAGGTCATTCGAACACCCAAAAGTGAACGTATGGCCAAAAATAGTCAAAACGTAAGCCTTCCGACACAGAAATCCTGGAAGCCGTCTCCACTCACTCCGCCGAACGCAAACAAGGAAGAAAGGGAGTTCGCCAAAAAGTTCCTTGAAGAACAGGAGGAATTCAAGGGAAAACCCGAAGACGCTCGTCGCATGCTTCAGCATGGCGATGATGAGTCTAACGCCAATCACTTCAGTACAGAGTTGGGGGCTGATGGACGCAAAAAAGTCCTGATCCACTACAATCTGGACGAAAACACCAAGAAGGTGAAGAGTTTCGACATTGGGTACATGCAAATCAATAGTACCCATCTTGAAGCTTTGAAGAAACTCGGAATCGACCCGTACACCTTCGAGGGTAACCTCAAAGCAGCAATGTACGTGTATCGGCTCCAAGGTCATGGTGCATGGGCTACCGACCCAGACTATGGCAAAGGGACTCGCACAGATTCCTCACTCATTGCACGTTCGCATCCGCCCGCAGAGGTAGAGCGATACGAAGTGACGATTCCGCAGACTGATGCACTCCAAACCACCGCACCGGTGGGAAAGTGGAGTGAGGATCTCGGGTTCCCTCTCGGCAAGCCAAATTTCAGTTTGGATTGCAAGGGGTATATCGAGTTCCAAATCAATCGGGATCCGGATCCGGCAAAAACTATCAAATATCATCCCGATCCCGAAAAAAAGGACAAGGATGACAAAAAGGGTGTTAAGGTCGGAAAAATTCGAGACTTTAGGTTTCGCGCCGATCCGGATGTCAATGTGGAGGTGCCGTGCCATGTCACGTATACTCCTTAAACAATTGTTGTATTCAAATGTTCGTTCTCGAGCCGCACCTCCCTTACAATGGGATGTGCGGCTTTCTTTTTTGTTTGCATTAACAAAAAAGATGTCACAATATTTTTACCGAAGGTATAAAATTTTGTGACACTTTTTTATAAGTTTTCGGGCACTTTTTACTTTTGTTTTTTAACTTTTTTCATACAATAAAACACCCCGAGAGTCGGAGTGTTTTATGTCTGTTCCCTATTTCAGAATATATGTTGTGCCTGGATTTGGATCTACCTGGAACGTTGCGAGAACAAATCGTATGATGCCATATGTAGAGAACATGATGAGCATCCCGACGAGTCCCCAGAATATTGCGTTGCGAGCCTCTATTCGAGATTTGTCTGCTGCATCGGTCGAGAGAAATTTCACTACACCGTATACAAAGTAGACAAACGCAATCGCAAACACAAGTTCCATGAGTGGATTCAGAATCACACTACTGACTTTCTGTAGAAAAGGAACGATGGTCATTGAGAATATCTTTAACCTAGAAAATTATATCTGTGGAATTGCTGGGGGAGTAGCTCCTGGAGTTATTCCTGTTGCACCTGCAAGCCAGTTGAGCAAACCGTATATTGCAACCATAACAAAGAGTGCAATTACACCCCAAATCATAATACTCTTTCCTTCATCTGCTTTCTTTGGATCACCCGCTGATCGGATGTATGTAATAAGACCCCAGAAAAAGTAAATAATAGCGACTCCAAAAAGAAGTGGGATAATCTTATTTACAATAACTTTTAGGCTATCAATAAGAGCGCTAATACCACTAAGATCTGCCGCTGCAAAAGCCATAACTGGTGCGAATGAAAGTGCTGCGTAAACTAATTTTTTCATTTTTGTTTTTAAATTATAAATTACTAATAATGTATATGCATTCTTGAAACGACCAGACTTTATGAAAGTATATCTAAATTATAGTATAAAACAGTAAAAACACAAGGAGAGTGTGGATAATTGGCAATACTTATTTTAAATTAAAATTTGTATCAATTTGATTACTTGAACCAGTACTATTTAAATTATCTTGAATTTTTATTCCGCTTACATTGCTAATCCAATTGAGAATTCCATAAATTGAAAACATAACAAATAACGCAATGATACCCCAGATCATCTTATTTTTTCCCTCCTCTCGAGCTTTTTCCACCCCGGCATTTAAGATAAACTGGGCCATCCCCCAGAAGAAATATACAAGTGCCAACCCAAAAATAAGTTCAATAATAGTATTTAACATTCCTTTGAATTCAATCAGAAGCCCCTTTAATCCATCGAGTGGCGCGGCAAAAGAGACTAATGGAATACAAACGAGTACTAATAATAAAGTGAATAAAATCGTATTTTTTTTCATAGTGACATTTTTCATATTTTATTAAATTATTTTATTTTACCGGATTCGCACCTGTAGGTAAAAATGGTATTACTGAGCCATTTCCAATTCCCAAATCATTTGCAACCAGAGAGAGAATAGTTCGAGCAGATACGAGTACGAACAAGGCAAGAATCCCCCACAGCATGTAGTCCTTGCCCTTTTGGATTTCAGCCTGGCTACCATTTGAGTTTAAAATAAATTTAGACAATCCCCAGAAAAACACGATAAATGCCCCGGAAAACAAAATGGGGATGAGAATGTTTGTGATACTAAGGACATAGGTAATGACGGATCGAACATCACTCATCTCCTGAGTTCCACTAATTTGAGCAAAAGTGAAAATAGGTGCGTCTGTGATTCCAACCAAAACCAAACCAATAACAGTGCAAAGCTTTTTTAGTTTTATATATGTCATTTTATTAGTGTATTGATCGTATTTTGAATCACCTTGGAAATACCGGCGGCACCGAGTAGTACTCCGATACCAATGAGTGCCCAGAGTAGGTTTGCATTTGCCTCTTCGATTTTCTTGGAATTTCCTTGCGCCATTACGTACTTAAAACCAGCAAGCACAACATATATAACCGATGCAACAGCAGCAATAGGCATAACAACATTGTTGAGAATTTGAACAATAAGTGATTTCAAATCACCACCCTGCTTCAGAGGGTTATCAATATGAATATCTACCGATGCTGCAGGTTTAGACGTAGGTGTGGTATCTTGCGTTCCACTTATTTGTCCATGTGCAAATAATGGAACAAATAGCACGACAACCAGAAACATTTTTATAGCTAGATGTGTAAAAGATTTTTTGGTCATTGAAGTCTGATACTAAAATTTAATTATAAAAGCTTAACGTACGCATCGTCCCTAAGCAGTGCACTCGTAATCAATGTCACGATGAGCCACGCAGCAAGTGCGAGGAAAATCCCGACGGCAACTTTTCGAAACATCTCGTTTGCTTTTGCACGTTCGCCCGGGGACCCACCGGATGTCATATATATGAATCCTGCACGTGCGATGACAATTACAGAGAAAAATAGTGCAAATTCAATACCAAAATTAATTACTTTTTTTATTGCTCCGATCACATCTGCAAAGGTACACTCACCGTTGCATACATAGGCAATTCCGTAATCTTTACTCGTATCTTCTACCCCAAATGCAACCATCGGTAATACATATACACACAGCAAGAAAATCAGACTCAGAATTGCGGGAAGTTTTTTCATTAATTTTTCTCGTGTCATAGTAGATATTCGTTGCAGAATTTATTTTAATAACACACCTATCTCGTTGTCCGCACGACTCAGTGCCTCACCGGTACGACTCTGACCACTCGTGATTGACTCAATCATATCACGGAACACTGTAGCTGATGCTGTGGAATCTGGATCAATCCACGAATGCGACAATAGCGCAGAGTTGTAGAACACAGTGCGAAATGCATCTGTTGGTTTGTTTGCGAGCATGTTCCGTCGAACTGGCGGGAGGTTTGTTGCCTTTTCCAGCGCGAGAAGTGCATTGGATTCAATAAATGCATTCATTGCAACATATGCTGCGGCAATTTGTTTGGATTGTTTTACAATCGAGATTCCGTACATATGTGCAAATACTGACTGTTTTGCTGAATCCCGAATCTGTGGTACGTATGTCACGTCGAAATTCAAGTTCGCATTCTTTTGTTGAATTGAAAATAGTTCGCTGGCAAACCCTATGTACATAGCGAGGTTTCCAGAGAGGAAAAAGTTTTGTGACGATGGAAGCGATCTGTTCCATGTGTATGTGGGTGAGGTTGGATTTGAAAATTGAGTATAAAAATTGACTCCAGACTGACTTGGCATGGCAGCATGGTTGAATTGCGAATTCAAGACCGATGTCACCACACCAGAAATGCGAGACGTAATCGGACTTCCCGCCTGAATGAGAAGCATCGACAGAATTTCCTTTGCGTTTGTGATATTTCTCCATTCACCGAGGGCAAGCGTGCTCTGTGTAATGTTTGCAGAGCTATCACGATGAGTGATTTTGGTCACAAGTGGATAGACCTCGTCCCAAAATTTCGGCGTTTGTGGAATAAGATTTGTGGTAAACAAATCGCGGTTCCAATACAGCACGAGAGGATCAACAGTCAGTGGAAATGCCACAATCCCCTCTGGTGCAAGGTACATCTCGCTCTCCTCTATAAATGTGTCTTTGAATGTTCGCTCCGTAAAGTTTTTGTATGGGATTGGAAAAAGTTTGTTGTGGTATTTGTACTGCATATCATCGCGGAGTATCACCATGTCCGGTCCCGCACCATCGGCGAGTGCCTCGATAAAATCAGAATCAAAGTTGGCTGGATCCTTTTTCACATACGTTACCGTCGTCAGTTTATTACTTTTGAGTGATGAGTTCTGATACAGCGCATCAAACTGATCTGCAGGAAATGGTCCCCACACCACGAGGTGAGCAGAGAGAGATGGATCCGATGCTTTGGACGACGCAAACAATGCAATACCCACAACAATACAGAGTACAAAAATAGTCGTCAGTGCGATTTGGAATTTACTCATAATATTTACAATTTTTTATAAATCATACCGTAATGGTGTGAACCTGCCTGAATATCTCGATCGAGATGAAATCCAGATTTTTCGAACATGTCCATCATTGCGTCTTTGGTAATAACCATGTTTGCATGTGGACCAAGTCCACCAAACGTGTCTGTCCAGTCAACCACGAGTACTCGTCCAGCCGGTTTTAGAATGCGTTTGATTTCCTGTATCGTAGTTGCTTTGTCTTCGAGTTGAAAGAGAATATTGCATGCGAGCACGAGATCCACAGATGCGTCGCGGAGTCTCGTGCCATTCAATTTTTCGATATCACCCCAGATCACCTCGACGTTGTAAAGACCCTCGCGCGATGCTGTGTTTTTGAGTTTGGTCAGGAGGTCTTTTTGAATATCGACTGCGTAGACTTTGCCTGTGCCAACGAGCGATCGTGCTGCTGCGATCGTGTAGAATCCGGAACCTGCACCCAGGTCAGCGATTTCCATCCCTGCCTGGATGCCACATGCGTCGATATTTTTAACTGGGTCTGAGAACATAGTAATATATTAAAAATTATTTTCTTGATTTGCTTTCTACTTTTTTCTCTAAATTACTTAAACGTGACGAAAGTCTGTCAAACTCATATCTGTGAACGAATTTGTCTCCAATATTCAAAACTTCCTGTCGAGTTGATGTCACTACTTCTCGCAAATCTGATATTTCAGCTGACAGATCTTTGCGAACTTTAAAAAAATCATCTGTTAGATTTTCCATCTTTTTATCCACAGCAGAAAAACCGTTTGCCACCATGAGTGCTAGTCCGTCTATGGTCATATTTTTCTTCAGAGGTTTTTTCATACATATAGTATAGTATGAAAACATGTTTTATGCACCAAACTTGTGAACAAATTGTGCTAATAACAATCACAAATCTCCAACATTACTTTTTCGAGCACGCATATTTTTGTACTCAAAAATTGCTCTCGCTCAGCAATCAAGGAAACAATGCATTCGATACAGAGCCCTCTCGCAAACTCCTCGTGGAGTACCACTTCGTCAAACAATGCTTCGGGCTTCTTTCATCTTCACTGTTGTTTCCTAATTGCTTCCGCAGTCTCGGAAAAATAATATTGGAGATTTGTTTAGTGATTACATAAAAATTTGTATGTGAAAACCGCCGACCGAAGCAGACGGTTTTCTTCCGTCGCCTGGTGGCGGTTAAAATCGACGAAGTGTGCGAAACTCCGCTTCGAGCACCATCCATTCCTGATCCTCAAGAATGACGGTTGCATCAATATCAGGAACAGTGTTCGGAGGCTGGGTGCCCATGTTGCGAGCGCCGATATTGTTCAGTTTTTGCCAGAACTTTCGATGTGCCTCCGACAGTTCGGGAAAATTAAGGGTTGTGCGTGTTCCCGTTTCCTCCTCGACGAAGTTCTTGAAATCGCGAACAGTCCTCGTGACAGTTTTTACACCTACATGTCTCATTGTGGGTAAATCTCCAAGATAAATATTACACAAAAATGATACTTTGTAAATAGGGAGTGGAAGAACTCAGTAATAATACTTTTCGGAGACCCCACAGGCTTTGAGCATGGTTTTGTCAACGACCCAAGAGAATACTTGGGCTCATTGACAAATCAAAGCCGAGGACAGCCGAAAACCCCGCAGGGGGTTTGAGGGACTCTCCGAAAAGTATTATTACTGAGTTCTTTACTTACAAACAAATGAGAGATGCAATCGAGTCCCCTTCGCGGAGTTTCATGATGCGGACGCCTTGGGTCTGGCGACCGAG